>CANRLY010000135.1 GCA_947631585.1 uncultured Clostridia bacterium | reverse complement strand
CTATCGGTATCTCGTCCAGCAGAGTTGTAAGGGTCACCGCCTTGCCGGAACGTTTTGACAGCTTGTACTTTTCCCCGTCCTTAACAAGATTCACCATCTGCATAATGACGATATCCAGCTTGTCCGGGTCTATTCCCAGCGCCACAAGAGCCGCTTTCATTCTGGGGATATAGCCGTGGTGGTCAGCGCCGAAGATGTTGACCGCCTTATCGAATCCCCTTGTTACCAGTTTATTATAATGGTACGCCACATCGGGAACAAAGTAAGTAGGGATACCGTTTGCACGCACCAGCACCCTGTCTTTCTCGTCGCCGAGTTCAGACGATCTGAACCACAATGCGCCCTCGGTCTCATAGGTATAGCCGCTGTCTTTGAGTTTCTGTATGATATTCGACACTGCGCCGCTGTTGTGGAGGCTGCTTTCTTTGAACCACACGTCGTATTTTATGCGGTACTTGCCCAGGTCTTTTTCAAGATTTTCGATATTTATAGGAAGCGCATAATCACAGAGAGCCTGCCGTCTTTCTTCGCTGTCGCAGCTGACGTAAGCGTCCCCGTGTATCTCTGCAAAAGCCTTTGCGTGGGCGATTATATCTTCGCCCAGGTAAGCGTCCTCCGGGATATCCACGTCGTCCTTATAAAGCTGGAGGTATCTTGCCTCAAGTGAGATCTTGAACTTTTCGATCTGGTTTCCGGCATCGTTCACATAAAACTCCCTTGTAACCTTATACCCTGCTTTTTCAAGCACTGACGACAAGCAGTCGCCTATCGCTCCGCCCCTGGCGTTTCCGATGTGCATAGGACCTGTAGGGTTTGCGGAAACAAACTCCACCACCACTCTTTTCCCTTTTCCCATTTCGGTGCAGCCATAATTTTCCTTTTCATCTAGCACATTTTCGACCACGGAGTCAAACCACTTTTCCGAAAAGAAAAAGTTTATAAAGCCGGGACCTGCCACTTCGCACCTGTTGAAAAACGAATTATCAAGATACGCCTGAGAAACTATCTTTTCGGCGATAGCCCTGGGTGAGGCTCTGAACGCTTTGGCGCAGGTCATGGCTACATTGGTGGAAAGGTCGCCGTTTTTGGGGTCGGCGGGTATTTCCACATTAAAAGGAGGTATCGCCTCTCCGGGAAGCTCCCCCTGTGCCACAAGTTCCCCCATTGCCTGAAGAACTATCTCTTTCACTTCCGCCGACGCTTTATTTATCAGATCAGACATACAAACAATCCTTTCGTTATTTACGTTATCAATATCAGCTTCCGACAGTTACTACTACTTCGTAATCGCCGATATAGCTGGCGTTTATATCCAGCACATAGTTGAACCGCACAGTTCCGCCGTCATCGGAAAGGTCGGACTTTATATCGCTGGCGTAAACTCCCACAGTAAAATCCCCGAACGGCGTACCGTACCGGCAGAAATGTTTCTTTCCCTTTTCCAGTATCAGCTGGCTTCCGGAAGCCCCGGTGCGCTGCATCTCAACTTTTGCATTGCCGTCAAAAATAGTCAGCGAAGTGGTCGAACCTTCATAGCCGGTCGCCTCAGACTCCTCATAAGAGACCACATATCCCAGTATGTTCTTGGAAAAACGCCCTTTGGTAAAAAGCTCCATAGTTTGTTTTTCGCTGCCGTCGCTCTGGGTCGTGACCAGCGTAATATTAACTTCTTTTTCTTTCAAGACCGATCTCCTTTCAGGAAAGACCGTCAACCGACGATCGTTAATAATTCATTATAACACACATTGCTTCAAATTGCAACAGTTACGGCTGATGCAACAGCGGACCGCTGCCTTTGCCCAGATCGAGACCTGCGCTTACAGCGGCGGTAAGGTATTTTTTTGCCGACAAAACGCTTTCGCTCAGGTCTTTGCCCACAGCAAGTCCGCAGGCGACGGCTGAGGACAGCGTACAGCCTGTGCCGTGGGTATTGGGGTTATCTATTCTTTTTTCGTCAAACCATTTTCCTCTGCCGTTTTCAAATAGCAGGTCGGAGCAGTCGCCGCTGCTGTGTCCGCCTTTCAGCAGCACCGCCGTACCTATCCTGCGTGAAAGCGTTTCGGCGGCTTTTTCCATATCTTCCCTGCCGATTATCTTCATTCCCAAAAGTCTTTCGCACTCAGGGATATTCGGGGTGACCAGTCTTGCCATAGGCATAAGTTTTTCCACAAGCAGTTGCACCGCCCCATCCTCCAGCAGCTGAGCGCCGCTGCTCGACACCATCACAGGATCGAGAACTATATTTTTTGCCTTATAAAATTCCAGCTTTCCGGCGACCGCTTCTGCCGTCCGGCGGTCAGCAAGCATACCTATTTTTACAGCGTCGGGAAAAATATCTGTGAACACTGCGTCAAGCTGTTTTTCCACCATATCGGCAGAGACCTTTTCTGTTCCGAAAAAGCCCGCTGTGTTCTGAGCGGTAACGGCTGTTATCGCCGACATTCCAAAAAGCCCGTGAGCGAATATAGTTGCCAGATCTGCTTGTATCCCTGCTCCGCCGCTGGGGTCTGACCCTGCAACAGTAAGGACTGTTTTTATCTTCATTTTCTTATTTCACCATTTTCAACGTTTTCAATATCTGTTATCGTCCCAGCCACAGTTGTTTTATCTCACGGGCGGCGGATTCTATATCCGGCTGGGTAAGCACTGCCGAAATGACTGCTATGCCGTCAGCGCCGGCTTGCTTCACCACCGAAAGATTGTTTTTCTTTATTCCGCCTATAGCCACCACAGGTATCCCGACCGCCGACTTTATCTGTCTGAGAAGTTCAGGAGTCACCCCTCTGGTATCGGTCTTTGTGCCGGTGGGAAACATAGCTCCCACTCCAAGATAGTCAGCCCCGTCCTGCTCTGCCCTGACGGCTTCTTCCACCGTAGCGGCAGAAACGCCTATTATCGCTTCCCTGCCAAGTATCCTTCTTGCCTGAGCGCAAGGCAGGTCTTTCTGACCCACATGAACTCCTGCGCAGCCTGCCGCAAGAGCGATATCCGCCCTGTCGTTTATTATAAGCGGTACGCCGAAGCTGTCGGTTATTTTTCTGAGCCTGAGCGCAAGCCGGTATATCTCGCCGGCGGTCATGGACTTTTCTCTCAGCTGTATGACCCCTGCGCCGCCCTTTACCGCCTGTTCCACCGACTGCTCCACCGTCCGGCAGGACATAAGTCCGCTGTCGGTGCAAACATAAAGGGAGTAGTCTGTCTGCTGTTTGTTTATCATTGACCAGTTTCCTTTCAGAGTATAGTTTCCATTCCTGTCTTATAGGGAACAAGTCCCATCGCTTTATAAAACGCCATTGCCGATGGGTTACATTCCCAGACGTTAAGCGTCAGGTTATAGCAGCCGTTTTCTTTGGCAAATTTTTTCACTTCCTCATAGATAAGGCTTCCGATATGCTTGCCGCGGCAGCTTTCATCAACGCAAAGGTCGTCTATATACAAAGTTTTGATATCCGTGAGCAGGCCGTCCCCATTATGCTGCTGGAACACGCAGAAAGCGTACCCCCACATAACGTCCTCGTCGTCAACGGCGGCAAACACTGGTCTCATCGGGTCGGCAAGTATTTTCTCCAGCTGAGCTGTGGAATACTTTTTCTTTCCCTCCCTGAACAGGTCGGGGCGTCCCTTGCTATGGACTCCAGCCACCTGATAAAGCAGCTTGTTCATACGCTCGATGTCTTTAAGTCCGGCTTTTCTCACTTTCATAAAAACTACTCCTTTACTTCTGAGATCCTTATAATACGGCTGATCTGTTCTTCTGAAAACTCCTCGGTCAGCCGTGAGAACAGATCCATCACTCTCACTCTGTAGCTGGCTGTGCCTTTCATGTCCGCAGCGGCTATCTCCCCGGAAAGATCCATTATCAGCATTGCGCACAAAGCCGCAGTGAAGCTTTCCGCAACTGTAGAAAACGCCCCCATCAGCGCACCTGTCATGCAGCCTGAGCCGGTCACCATTGCAAGCTGCGGAGAACCGTTTTCAATGCAGAAAGTCTTATTCCCGTCGGAAATATGGTCTTTCCTGCCGGTAACCGCACAAACGCATTTATATTTTTCCGCCGCTGCCAAAGCCAGTCTTGCCGGGTCAAGCTCACGCTCGCTTGTACCGGCGATGGCGTTTATTTCCTGGTAATTTCCCTTTATAACCGAAGCTCTGACCTTGCCGGACAGCTGCTCAAAAAACTCCCTGCGCAGGCTGCTGGCGTGGACTCCTACCGGGTCTATCACCACAGGAATGCCAAGCTTATTTGCCGTTTTACCGGAAAGCAGCATAGCCTTCGCCTTATCTTTAGAAAAAGTACCCATATTCAGCACCAGCGCCTGGGCATGAACGGTGATATCTGCGCTCTCATCGGGGCAGTCCGCCATGACCGGCTTTGCTCCCACTGCAAGCACGGCGTTTGCGCAGTCGTTGGAAGCCACGGTATTCATTATACAGTGGATAAGCGGAGGCTTTTTATCAGTCAGCCGTTTACTTTTCAGTTTTTCCGCCAAAGCAAACAGCTGCGCCGCACCAAAACACGCAAACTGTTGTTTTTCGCTCATAGGTCATCACCTTTCTGTAAAAAATCAGAGGGCGGTGATCTCCGCCCTCACAACTTACATAATGCCGCAGTCAGAACTTCATCAGCCGACCTGAACTTTTCCTCCCTGCCCGTCTGAGAAGTCTGCGCCTTTTCCGGCAGGTCACGCAGCGTCCTGTTTTTCTTTCAAGCCAAGAAATCCATCAAAGACTTTAGTTTTCTTCAAAGCGGTGACAATAAATATCGCAAGGATAGTTCCGCCTGCGCAGCTTACGAAAAACGGCATGATATACGCAAACAATGCGGCTTCTGCGTTGCCCATAATGAATTTCGCCACAGGGAAAGCCAGCAGTCCGCCAAGAACAGAAGTTCCGAAAAGCTCTCCTATGTAAGCGGCAGGAAGCGCCTTGAACAGCTTATAAAGCAAGCCGGAAAGCAAAGCTCCCACCATCGAGCCGGGAAACGCCAGCAGCGATCCCAGACCTGTAAGGTTTCTTATAAGAGACGCAGCGAACGCCACTCCCACGCTCCATGCAGGACCCAGGAACACAGCCCCCATAATGTTTACCAAATGCTGTACCGG
>CANRLY010000134.1 GCA_947631585.1 uncultured Clostridia bacterium | reverse complement strand
GGTCGTTCTGAACGCCTTTTTTGTAAGCCTCCGTGGACTGCTCTATCGGTGCGGTAAGGCAAATTTCCGCCAGAAACCTGCTGTCTATCGCATCTTGGTGACCGCTTTCCAGCTTTGCCCTTACAGACGGCGAAAGCTTCATGTCAGGGAGCATTTGGTAAAGCCCTTCCACAGAACCTGCCTGCTGAATAAGGGAAACTGCGGTCTTTTCGCCTATGCCCCTGACTCCTGAAATGTTGTCGGAGGGGTCGCCCATCAGGGCTTTTATCTCTATCATCTGCTTGGGTTCAACGCCGTATTCGTCCCTTATCCTCTGCGGAGTATATACCTTTGTTTCCTTGGTTCCGGCAAGCCTTACCGTGCAGCTGTCGCTCACCAACTGGTAACTGTCCCTGTCTCCGGTGAGGATAAAGCTCTCTCCGCCGTTTTCCGAGAATATCCGTGAGATAGTCCCTAAGATATCGTCCGCCTCGTAGCCCTCACATTCCACTATCTTTATTCCCAAAGCGGCAAGCAGCTTTTTTATTACCGGCATCTGCTGGGCAAGCTCGTCCGGCATACCTTTACGGTTGGCTTTGTAGGAAGAGTTCGCCTTGTGCCTGAAAGTAGGAGCTTTCAAATCAAAAGCAACTGCAACATGATCGGGCTTCACTTCCGCCAGCTCTTTCAGGTATATGTTCATGAACCCGGTTATGGCGTTGGTGAACTGCCCCTTTGAGTTGGAAAGGGCTTTGATACCGTAAAACGCCCTGTTCATTATGCTGTTTCCGTCAATGGCAAGAATTTTCATCGGTATTCTCCTTAAAAATAATATATCACGGTCACTCCTGACCGTAAATTCTTTTCAGTTCGCTGGAAAACCCACCGTTTTCGTCCTGAGTGTATAAATGCGGCTCTATCTTCATAAACGGTTTGCCGCCCTTGCGCCCCTCGACCAGCGCCAGCCACGGCGCAGAAGCTACGTCCTTTGATACGAACCGTACTCTCTTCGGTTCGATACCGTGCGACCTCATTGACACCATCACGTCGCAGAACCTTTCAGGACGGTTGCACAGGCAAAGCCGTCCGCCGTATTTCAGGTTTTTAGCCGCAGCAGCGCAAACGTCGTCTATCGTGCATAACGTCTCATGCCTTGCTATCCTTGCCGCCTCCGTGTGGCTCTTTTCACCTGTTCCGTTCAGCTTGTACGGGGGATTGCAGGTGATAAGGTCAAGTTCTTTCGGGGCGGAATAATCTTTCAGATCGCAGAGCAGGGGAGTCAGATCGTCCAGCGAGAGACGGCTTTTTGTCTTTAGTAAAAGTTCATGCGCTTCCGGCTGTATCTCCACGGCGTCTATGTGCGCCGGTCTGAAATTTCTGTGCATAAGCAAAGCAACTATTCCGCAGCCGCTGCAAAAATCGCAGACCAGATCTTTTTGCCTGGGACGGGAAAAATCCGCCAGCAGAAAAGCGTCCGTCCCGAAACGGTGTTCGGCTGAGATGAATATTTCATAGCCTTTGCCCAAATTTTCAACAGATATTCCGTTTATACTATTTATACCGTTTATTTCGTTCGCCAAACCCAACTTCCTCTTTCGATCAGATATTGTAAGACCTATAATAATTATGATTTTATTATACCACATTTGCCTTGAAACCGCAAGTACATAAATCAGCCGCCGACAAAAAAGCTCCGCCGTGTTTTGGCAGAGCTTTTTGAAACTGCTTAGTGTATTCGCCGCCTACGGCTCTTTCCAGAAACCGCCTTTGTGAAAATTCTCGTTTCCCAGAGGTCTGGCTGTCAGACGGAATTTAACGCACCCGTCAGGACAGACAATGATTTTGCTGTATTTCCCATCGCCGCCCAGATTTGCCAGATCTCCTCCGCTGCGGACAGCTTCCATTACGGGAAAAAGCAACATCATGGTCTTGCTGCAAATTCCGTATCCGTCCTGATTTACCGGGCAGCCGTAGGTGCAGCGGTACTTGTCGCCGACCTCTTCACCGTTGCGGCAGTACTGTTCCGTGCGGTCTCCCTGTAGAAAACCTATGACTTCAACTTCAAATTCGTATTCTTCGTCATACCATTTTTTCATTTAGGACAGACCCTCCGCTTCCGAAAGGTTTATGCCGTTTTCTCCCAGAGCTATTTTGTGGTCAAGTCCGACGAACTTTCCGTCTTGCTGCCAGAGAACTTCTTTCACGAAAGCGTACTTCTCCTCGTCCCATGTGACAAAGTCATCTAGCACCAGTCCTCCCGTGTCGCCGGAGTTGGCGTTGAAGCACCAGAAGGTGTGGTTCAAATGGTATTCTGAAATAAGCTGCCTCATGTAAGTCATCCAGGTGAGGTTCGGTTCTTTCATAAAGCCGCCCCATTCGCCTATAAGCAGGGGAGCGATACCTTCTTTCTGTATGTAAAGCCAGTTGTCCTGCCAGCAGTCCGCCATAAGACTGTCATAATCGTAATCCCCTTGGAACCACGGCTGCTGGTAAACTGTAGGACCGTAATCATGCGGCGAGTAGACCAGCTTGTTCTGGTATTTGCCCAGATCAACAGGGAAGTCCTTGACTCCTCTGAGGTTTCCGCCCCACCAGTTGAAGAAGTAATCGTCATCGTCAGTTGAGGAGAAATCACCGTTTGAATCTATGTCCTTGGGATATATTTCCGTTCCCTCTACCATTATAAGAAGATTCGGGTTCTTGGCAAGTATCTTTGAAGCCGCCACTTCCGCAACGTGCTTCCAGTTGTTTTCCTTGTCGGAATCGTTCCAGATGGCTGCTGCGTCTCCCTCATAAGGCTTGCCGTGAGGTTCGTTTTTCAGATCGAATGCGATTATGGTGTCGTTGTCCTTGTACCTGTCGGCAAACCATTCCAGTGCGGAATAATACTCGTCCGCCGTGAAATTGGCAGTGTACCATAGATTTATGTTGTGACCTGAAGCGTCAGTCTCTGCGCTGTGTATATCCGGCATAACTTTCAAACCGTTCGCTTCGGCAAGCTTTAAGAAGTAATCGAATATCTCCAGACTGTTCATGCTGTTCAAAGCGGTGTTGTAGGCGTTGAGCAGTTCGGCGGACATAGGCACTCTTATCAGATTGAAACCGTGGTCCGCTATCGCCTTTACAGAAGGCTCCAGCTGGCTGTTCCACAAACCGTCAAATGTGTTGGTTCCTGTGTTGTAACCAAACCAGTTCACGCCGGTTATCCAGACCTCTTTGCCGTCCTTGTCAACTATCTTGCTGCCGTCAGTGAAAAGCCAGTCGTCTCCCTGCTCGGCGTCCTCGGCTCTTTCAAGAAGAGCTTCAACATCTACCTCTTCCTGCTGACCGTTCTGCTGTCCGCCTTGCTGCTGACCTCCTTGCTGACCGCCCTGCTGCTGAAATTCAGGTATCTTTCCGGCAACGACAGTGCAGGGAACGTCATTCAGCGTTGCAGACTTTATGTTCAGCTTTGAACCTGTTCCGATGTTGCAGCCTATGGTAGTCCCCGAACCGTCCGCTATCTCGCCGTTGTACTCGGCGTTGGTGATGGTAAGGGTGTTGCCGCTTACTGAGTAACTGCCGTTCCAGCCGTCGCATGACTTCAGATCGTCTATCTCAAGCACCAAAGTCCAGCCTTTTATCGCAGAACCCGACTTGTTGGAAATGCTCAGCTGCAATCCGCACATCTGCGCATCGCCGTCAGCCCAGGCGTTGTCGGCGTTGTAAGTCACCGATATCCCATCGGGAAGCTCGTCAACTGCGCTGCTGTCATCTTCGGAAGACCCGTCGTCACTGCTGCTGTCGTTTTTGTCGTCAGCGGCGGAACTGTCATCGGAAACATCGCTGCTGTCCTCCGAGGAATTGTCGCCCTGAGAAACCGAACTTCCGCTGTCGTCAGAACTGCCGGAGTCACCGGAACTCTTATTGTCGCCGCCCTTGGAAGTCAAAGCGATGACCAGAGCCACCGCCAGTATAAGAATTATCGCCACCAGACACACCAGCAATGCCCGCATCTTAACACTCAGACGGGGAGCAGCTTCTTTCGGTGCGTCAGCCGACTTGTCCGTTTCGGGCTTTTCCGTTACTTTCTTTTCATCATCGTTCATTTACCCCACACTCACTTTCCCTGAAGATAATCTGTTGAATTTACGTCGATTTCCCCGTATAATTATACCATATAATAATATGCTCCGCAACAGTTTTTTAAAATTTGCCGACAGAAAATTTCGTAAAGGCACAAAACTTTACATAAAATTCGCCTGTAAAGCAAAGCACATTTACATGGCATTAGATAAATTTTTAAACCAATTGTATAATTTGTATAAAAATTTTAATAGTTTTTTTTTTTTTCGCATTTTGGGGAATTGTCCCTGTTGACATTCTCTTATAAAAGTTGTATAATTGTATCGACAATATCTTAATATTATTTTTATTATATATTAGCATATATCCACGGGTAGTGCATGGAAAAATTTACCCGATAATGCGGCACGCAATTGTGCATAATTTTGCTGGCAATTCTATTCGTAAGGGGTGATCGTCTGATGAGCAAAGCGGTAATAGCTTTCCGTCAGCACAGATTATTTTGACCCTGACGGTAGTGTTAGATATAAAAGACCTTATAATTCTGCAAGATTTGCCATATAACGACGGTTGTCTGTCTTGGAAGTCGAGCTTCCCAGCACGGGAGGGGTCGGCGCTAAGATCTATTTGATAACCGGAAGTATACTGACGCTGCTTGGCGTTACAGCTATGCTTGTTATAAGGAAAAAAGGAAGACAGGTGAAGAGAGAATGACTGGCAGCGGATAGAAAGGTGCGGCAGTAAGCCGCAGCCATAGGAAAGTAAAAAGCGATAAGTCCAGATTCGGTGAAAGGGAATGGTCTCATATGGCGGAAAAAAACCAGAGCCGGAACGAATTTGATCCGGAACTTGAAAGGCTTTTGGAAGAATATAAAGATCGCAAACCTCAGCCGACAAAGGACGAAAGCGATGAGCGCAGCGGTTTGCAGTCTGACGCCCAGGATAACACAGAAGAAGCGGGGCAGTCCGCAACTGACGAGTTACCCGAAAGCAACGCAGCTTCGCAGGAACAGCAAGAACCAAAAGCTCCTGCGAAAGGCGGTAAAAGGCTGCTGAGGACGCTGCGGAACGTGGCAGTGTGGGGTCTGGTGACAGCGGCGGTA
>CANRLY010000133.1 GCA_947631585.1 uncultured Clostridia bacterium | reverse complement strand
GGTGCAGTGTCATCAAGGACGCCGCACCGTTTTTTCATGCAAAAAAGCGCCACAAAAGACGCTTCCGCCTTTCATGACGCTATTTGAACTTTCATTTATCACAGCTGAAATGTCACGAAGATATCGTAAATACATTTGGTCGCAGCCGCAAAATCCTTCTCATCGACGCCGATTATGATATTCAGCTCAGAGGAACCCTGATCTATCATTTTTACGTTTATATGGCTGTGGGCAAGAGCCGCAAATATCCTTCCGGCTGTTCCTCTGGTGGACTTCATTCCCCGACCCACCACAGCGATAAGCGCCAGATCCGTTTCGATGTCTATGGTGTCAGGGTGAACGTTCCTGTGCAGACCGGCAAGTATCTCCTGCTCTTTCTTTTCAAACTCCTCCTGATGGACGATTATGCTCATTGTGTCGATACCGGAGGGCATATGCTCAAAGGAAATGCCGTTCTTTTCCAGCACCTCAAGCACTCTTCTGCCAAAGCCCAGTTCTGCGTTCATCATATCTTTTTCAATGTTGATAACTGCAAATCCGGTCTTTCCGGCAATGCCTGTGATAGTGAACCTCGGCTTCTGGGAGGTGCTTTCAACTATCATAGTTCCCGGGTCGTCGGGAGCGTTGGTATTTTTGATATTAATGGGGATACCAGCCTTTCTCACCGGGAAAATGGAATCCTCGTGCAGAACGCCAGCCCCCATGTAGGCAAGTTCTCTCAGTTCTTTGTAAGTGATGGTAGTTATCGGCTCAGGGTCTTTGATTATCCTGGGGTCGGCTATGAGAAATCCCGAAACGTCCGTCCAGTTTTCGTACAAGTCAGCATTGCAGGCGGAAGCCACTATCGAGCCGGTAACGTCCGAACCGCCCCTTGAAAAAGTCTTTATAGTGTCGTTTGGCATAGAGCCGTAAAATCCCGGTATAACTGCGCAGTCGGTGTGGGCAAGTCTTTCGCCCAGTATCTTGCCTGTCTTTTCCGCATCAAAAGTTCCCTGTTCAGTAAAAAAGATAACGTCCGCAGCGTCGATGAAGTCATACTTCAGGTAAGCCGCAAGTATCTTGCCGTTCAGATATTCGCCCCTGGAAGCGGCGTAATCCCTGCCTGCCTTGCCGATAAAACAAGACCTTATTATCTCAAATTCCTTTTCCAGCGACATATCCAGCCCAAGCCCTGAAATTATCTCGTTGTAACGCTGTTTTATCCCGTCAAATTCAGTTGTGAAGTCGTTTCCCTTTACAGCAATATCATAGCACTTGTAAAGCATATCGGTGACTTTTGTGTCCCCAGGAGATCTTTTTCCCGGCGCTGACGGAACTACATATCTTCTGGACTCCTCCGCCCTGATTATCTCCCCGACTTTTTTGAACTGCTCCGCACTGGCAAGAGAGCTTCCGCCAAACTTAACAACCTTTATCAAAATTTAACAACCCCTTTTAATATGTTTTCACACAACAAATATTATAAAATATATTTTTATTCAAGTCAACTGGCGAATAAACCAAATTTCCGGCGCAAATAAATGTTTTCTTGTGGAATACGCTTGTTTTCCTCAGACGTACAACTATTTCTTCTTACGGCTGAAAAGCCTTGCAAAAAAGCCTTTTTTCTTTTCTTTGACCGGTTCGGCTGCTTTAGCCTCAGCCATCTGGGCGTTGGCATACGACTGAAGATAGAAATAATCCTGTGCGCTGAGAGCCGACTGTGATATCTCAGCTTTTTTGTAACTTCCGTCAGGCTGCTGGATACGGGCTTTTACGTTGTCTGACATTTGTATCCTGAATATCTCCAGCACCTTTGCTTTGACCTTCGGGTCAAGGAGCGGTGCGGCGACTTCCACACGCTTGACGGTATTTCTCGTCATGAAATCCGCAGAGGATATGTACACGTTCATTCTTTCCCCCACGCCGAAAATATACACTCTTGCGTGTTCAAGGAATCTTCCCACTATGGAGCGTATCTGAATGTTCTCACTGACGCCCGGTATCCCTGCCACAAGGCAGCTTATGCCTCTTATCACGCACTCTATCTTTACTCCCGCCTTAGAACATTCTATCATCTTGTCTATCAGAACTTTGTCAGTCAGGGAGTTGAGTTTCAGACCTATGTAAGCCTCCTTGCCCGCCTTGGCGATCTCCAGTTCCCTGTTCATAAGTTCCAGAATACGGTTTCTCAGGCATTTAGGAGCGACCAGCAGAAAATTTGAATGTTCCACCAGAAGCCCCATAGACAGGGCGTTGAAAAATGTCACCGCATCGGCGGCTATATCCTTGTTGGCGGTCATAAGAGAAAGGTCGGTATATATCGCCGAAGTTTTTTCGTTATAGTTTCCCGTGCCTATCTGGGTTATGTACCTGACGGTCTTTCCCGACTTTCTGGTGATGAGCAGCAGTTTTGAGTGGACTTTCAGCTCCCTCGGACCGTATATAACGTTGCAGCCGCTGTCCTCAAGGCGTTTTGACCAGCCTATGTTGTTTTCCTCATCGAACCTTGCCCTCAGTTCCACAAGCACCAGGACTTCCTTGCCGTTTTCAGCGGCGGAGACCAGAGCGTCCACCACTTTGGAATCTTTTGCCACACGGTAAAGCGTTATCTTTATGGAGACAACGTCCGGGTCCTCGGCGGATTCCTGAAGCAGCCGGATAAAAGGCTTAATGCTCTCATAAGGGTAAGAAAGCAGGATATCCCCCTGTTCTATCTGATAAGCCATAGGGATATTTTCCTTGACGTCCGGCGATGGCTGGGGAGTTTTCTTCTGGAAGAAAAGCTGCTGTTTCTTTGCAGCCTTGTCGCAGACTGTAGACACATAGGACATATCCAGCGGCGATTTCTCCACGAACACCTGCTTCTTTGAAAGCTCCAGCCTGGCGGAGATCTCCCCGGTGGTCAGGTCGGAGAGCTGCTTTGACATCTGCAATCTCACCGGTTGAAGGCGGCGGCGTTTTTTTACCATTTCGGTCATTATGGAGCGAAAGTCCATATCGCTGTCGTGGTAGGAATTTTCAATATCAATATCGGCGTTTCGGGTAACACGAATAAGGGCTTTTTCCTGTATCCTGAAGCCGTCGAATATTTTCGAGCAGCAGTGGCTGATTATATCTTCCGAAAGAATAAATCTCACTTCGTCGGAATTATCGTCAGACGGCAGGAACACCACCCTTGGGAAAGCTCCCGCTCCTCCGCTGAAAGTGGAGACTATGCCCAGTTTCACATCGGAATCCGACTGCTTCTTTGAAGCAAGTTTAGCCACCAGGTAGATCTCTTTGTTTTTAAGGAAAGGAAAAGGGTGCCGTCTGTCCACCACCTGCGGCGAAACGAACGGTTTTATCTCAAAGTTGAAAAACGCCTCTGCAAACTCACGTTCACGGTCGTTAAGGTCCTTATAGGAAAGGTGCTTTATGCCCTGCACTGCCAGTTCGCTGCGCAGAGACGAAAAATGTTCGTCCTTTTTTGCAAGCAAAGTTTTGGTGCGGCTGTATATCCTGTCAAGCTGTTCCGACGGTTTAAGCTGAGTCTTGCCGTCACGGTCGCCGTCGTTTGTAAGCATCTTGTCGTTCAGAGAACCTACCCTCACCATGTAAAATTCATCGAGATTGTTTGCAAAAATGTATGCAAAAGAAAGCCTTTCCATCAGCGGAACAGAAAGATCGGCAGATTCCTCCAGAACTCTGTCGTCAAATTTCAGCCACGAAAGCTCTCTGTTGTCGTAAACCTTGTTTGCCATCTATATCACTTTGCCTTTCTATATCATGAAAGCGTAATAAACAAGCCGTAGCAGGCAAGCACGCCCAGTCCCAACGCCCTGTACAGCAGGGAGACGCCGCCTTTTTTGCTGTCTGTTTTCTTGACTGCCAGCGTTACCGTCACCAGCAGAGTAGCTATCGTTCCGAAAAGCACCAGCATTTTCGAGCCGTCGCTGTTGTAGATAGAGCCGCCTCTGTACATCAGGTCGCCAAGGGCAAGTATGCAGAAGTTGAACATTCCGCTGCCCATAACATTTCCCACTGTGGCGTTGAAGTTCCCTTTTCTTGCAAGGGTGAAAGAGGAGGTAAGTTCCGGCAAGGAAGTAGCGATACCCAGAAAAAGTGCGCCGGCAACGGTCGCCCCCATGTTGAAGCCCTCGGCGAGCTTATCGGTGACCAGCGTCACAAATACCGACGACACCACCAGCAGCAGAGCCATTATAATAAATCTTATGACGATCTGCTTCATAGTAAGACTGCTTGTATCCTCTTCGTCATTTTCCGCATTGTCGGTCGCCATGAATTTTATGGAAAGAGCGTAGGTCCCGATTATCAGCACCGAATATACGCTGATGTTGAAAAAGCTCTTGTCAAAGCCAAGGTAAGTCGCAAAGAACATCGCAACAAACAGGAAAAGGGTGAACAGCGTAGTCTTTAGGTGGCTTCCGCCCACTTTGGCGTTTGCAAAGCCTTTTCCCATTATGACCAGAATAATTGCAAGGATACATTCGTTGAACAGGTTGCTTCCCAGTATATTTCCCATCACCATATCGGGCTTATTGAGCATAAGCACTGACGAGATGGAGGTGAACAGTTCAGGCAGGCTGGTAACAGCCGCAAGGATAACTCCGCCGATAAATGCGCCTGAAAGGTTTGATTTTTTGTCGATAAGATCCACATAATCCGCCAGTTTTATCGAGAAAAACACCACCATTGAAGCCAATATCACATATAAAACACACCACATTGCAAGTCCCATTTTTATTCCTCCGATCAGATCTGCCGTCAGCCGGCAGCTGTTTAAAGATCAAACTGTTTTTTGAAATTTTCAGCAAGTATTTTTTTATTTTCGCTGTCAGTAAGCCCCAGCTTCATGAACCTTGCCAGTTCTCCGGCGTGATCCCACATAGGAAAGTCAGTTCCGAAAAACACCTTTTCCACGCCGAAGCTGTGGATAACGTCTCTGGCAAAATCCGCCGAAATAAACTCCAGCGAAGATGACGTATCATAGCGTATGTTGTCAAAATACAGGCAGGACGCCGCTTCTTCCCAGCGTTCATATCCGCCAAGGTGAGCGGCAAAGGCAGTCAGCTTCGGGTGGTTCCTCAGCACGTTTTCCAGCCGCTTCGGGCGTGAATAGTCGTACCTGCTGTCCCCCATGTGGATAAGCAGCGGAAGTTTTCCCTCCACCGCCTCATATATCCTGAAAGCCTTGTCCTCGTCAATGTAGAACTGCTGGAAATCCGGGTGCAGCTTTATGCCTTTCAGT
>CANRLY010000132.1 GCA_947631585.1 uncultured Clostridia bacterium | reverse complement strand
GGTGGTGGACAGCAGGGGGCTGTTTGTGGGGATAATCACCAGGAAAGCCGTACTGGGGTACATTCACAGAAGCTTCAGCGGAAAAATTTCCGGCTGAAAAATTTAAACAACAAAACTCCGCAGATACACTACCTGCGGAGTTGTTTTTATGCTCATTATTCAAATTATTCTGATTATTCTGCCGGAACAAGCGACTTGGAGTCGTCCATAAGTTTGAACTCTGTGGAAAGTTCGCTGCCGTCGCTGTCGCTTTGGATATATTTGACCTTTATGCTTTCGCCGGGCTTTTTGTCTTTCAGAAGCTCGTCAACGTCCTTTTTGGAGCGCACCTTTACGCCGTCCATTTCGGTAATGGTATCGCCGGACTTTATACCGCTGTTGGAAATATCACAATCGGGGTCAAGCTCCACCACATACAGTCCGGGGTAAGTATTAAGCTGGGGCGCAGTTTCCTCGTCTATCTCATAGAAAGTCACGCCGATACGCACCTGTCCCGGGACGCAGCCGTATTCCATGATAGCTTCGATAATGGGGCGTGCTTCGTTTATTTCGATAGCGAAGCCTATGCCGTAATACTCGGTAGAACTGAGCTTTGAGGTGGTTATCCCTATGACCTGACCCCACATATTAAACAGCGCACCGCCGGAGTTGCCGGGGTTTACCGCCGCATCTATCTGGATACATCTGGTGCGTGCGTCGTTTTCTGACATATGGATATCCCTGTCAAGTCCGGAGATCACCCCCTCGGAGACGCTGCCTTCCAGTCCTGCCGGACAGCCGATAACAACTATCTCTTCGCCCAGTTTTGCCTGGTCAGACCTGCCGAACACTGCCGGTTTAAGGCCGGTGGCTTCTATCTTCAGCACGGCGATATCAGACCTGGTATCTTTGCCGATGACCACCGCATTATACTCTGTCTTATCGTTCAGGACTACTTTTATTTCGGGGAGGTCTTTCTGGTTGACCACATGGGCGTTGGTGAGGATATAGCCGTCCTGGGACATTATTATCCCTGAGCCCTGCCCCTGCATGATCTGGTTATCGAAAGAAAAGGTCACTATAGACACCACTGAATCAGACACCTGTTCCACAAGTCCCTGAACGGTATATCTTCCGTCCTCACGGACAAGTTCCTGGTCGGTGGGCTGGGGGCGGTCGTTGAGCGGCAGGGTGAACTCGATAAGTTTATCCTTGCCGGAAAGGGCGTTTTTAAGCCAGCCCTTGCCAAGAGTCATGGAAAGTCCCAGCATTGTCAGGAGCAGCACCGCCACTGCGGTAAGGGTCACGGCAAGTATCATTTTGCCCTTGCCGACCTCTTTTTTCAGCGGTCTGTCAGGCCAGAAAAAATCCTCCGGGAAAACTATTTTACAGGAAGCCTCAGACGGTTTTTCAGCATTTTGCAAAGCGAAGAACACGTTTTGTCTGCGCTCAGAGCGTGAAAAGCCGTTATCCGCAGCTATATCGTCGTTTTTGCCGTCGGTTTCGGGAAGCTCCTCTTTGGACTGGTCGTCCTGTGGGTTTTCCTGACTGTCGTTTTTCAGCTCGCTTTCAAAATTATCCATCTAGCGCTGTTCGCCTCCCTGGGTGTTTTTCTCAACATTAGCGGTCTTTAAAGAAATGATAAATTTAGTATATTCTCCCTCCACGCTGGTGACTCTTATAGAGCCGTCGTGCAGGCGGATTATAGATTTGACGATATTAAGTCCCAGTCCCACGCCGGTGGAATCCTTTCCTCTGGACTCGTCTGTTTTATAGAACCGATTGAACACCAGCGCAAGTTCTTCCTCTTTAAGACCCTCGCCGCTGTTTGCCACTGATATTTCGGTAACGCCGTCGTTCTCGCTGAACTCAAAGGCGATATATCCGCCCTTATTCACGAACTTGATGGCGTTTTCCAGCAGATTATACACCACCTGATGGAGCAGGTCCTCGTCCGCCATGACCATTACCCTATCGGTATTCAGACCCCGTATCTCCAGTTCCTTTTCGTTAATGCGCTTTTCAAAGGAGAACAGTGTAGTTGCGGCGATCTCCAGGATATTCACCGGCTTCATCACCAGCCGGGTAGAGCCTGATTCGATCTTGGCAAGGTTGAGCATTGCCTTTACCATTCTGGTAAGGCGTTTGATCTCATCGGAGACCATCATCAGGTATCTTTTCTGCTGGGAGGGCGGGATCGTGCCGTCTATGATGCCGTCCACGAAGCCGCCGATAGTCGTCATGGGAGTTCTGAGCTCATGGGAAACGTTTGCCACGAAGCTTCCCCTGGACTTATCGTAGCTGCTTATAGAAAGAGACATATCGTTTATAGCTTCGCCCAGCTCATTGAACTCGGTGATATCGTATTCCGGAAGTTTAGTGGTAAAGTCGCCGTTGCCTATCTTTCTGGCAGCCTCGGCGATCTCCTTTATCGGGGCGGTGAGCCGTTTGGTGGTGAAGTAGATTATCACTACTGTCAGCACCAGCACCGCCACTGCCGACACCAGATAGAGCCTGAGCATACTTACCACTGATTCGTCCTGGGCGGAGATGGGCGCAGTCAGCACCACGCAGACGGTTCCCACGCCTTTGACGGTCACTTTTTCCATAGCGTTATGCCTTGCCGCCGAAAAATACCCCTCCAGGTCCGATTCCAGATAAGTGGGCGTAGTTTCTGAAAGGGACAAAGCTTTTTGCGGAAGAGTATCCAGTTTTTCATCGAAGCCCTGAGTGTTCACGTCGCCGGCGGAGGTGAGCAGTCTTCCCGAACTGTCAAACACCAGCAGCGCAGCGTTATCGGTGGTGGAATAGTACCTGAGCTTCTGGGAGACTTCCCTTTCCCAAAGGTCCATATCCAGTTCCCAGTCGTCTCCGTCGGTTCCGCCGGAAGCAGTTTCCGAAAAGCTTTCGGCTGCCAGCTGGACTACCTCGTCTGAGGCTTTCTCAAGGTTCGACAAAAGGCGGTCTCTTTTTTCACCTACAAAATATCGGGAAGAAACAAGCAGTAATACCGCACCTAAGCATACAAAGCTTATGAGTATTACTGCTGAACAGATGAAAAAGTATTTAAAAAATATGCTCTTTGTACGCTGCATTATTCTTCTTCAACTTCAAATTTGTATCCGACACCCCAAACAGTCTTGAGCGCCCATTTGTCAGATACGCCTTCCAGCTTCTCACGCAGCCTCTTTACATGAACATCTATTGTACGGGAATCGCCGTAGTATTCAAAGCCCCAGACTTCATCGAGAAGCTGATCCCTTGTGTAGACCCTGTTGGGGTTGGAAGCAAGGTGGAAAAGCAGCTCCAGCTCCTTGGGGGGAGTGTCAAGAACTTTGCCGTCTACCCGAAGCTCGTATCTGGTCATGTTCACGCTGAGTTTGTCGTACTTGACCTCTTTTATCTCGTTCTCGCCGGAAGTCTGACCTACCCGCCTGTAGACTGCCTTTATCCTGGCGATTATCTCTTTGGTGTCAAACGGCTTTACTACATAGTCGTCTGCGCCAAGCTCCAGTCCCAGAACTTTATCGAAAGTTTCGCCTTTGGCTGTTATCATTATAATAGGAACGTTGGATTTCTTCCTTATCTCACGGCAGACCTGCCAACCGTCAAGTCCGGGAAGCATAACGTCCAGCAGAACGATATCCGGCTTCAGTGCGTTGAACTTCACCACCGCTTCTTCCCCATCGTGGGAAAGTATCACGCTGTAGCCGTCCTTTTCAAGATAAAGTCTAAGAAGCTCGCAGATGTTCTTGTCGTCGTCTACTACTAATACCTTTCCTAATGACATATTTACCAGATCCTTTCTGAAAATTTTTCCCTTTCGTGACTGTCAGGCTGTAAACCTGCCCACACTGAATAACATATTGAGACGCCCACTGAGCTGCTTTGCCGGTCAATATCCCGAACCGCCTTGCCGCACCTGCGCCCCTGAGCCGCACACCTGAGTCCGCACCTGAGCCGCCTTGCACCCCTGCGCACCTGAGTCCGCACCTGAGATGCACCCCTGCACACCGGCTGTTAACCAAACTCCGCTTGACGGGTTGACAAGAATATGAAACCTGCCCCCGCTTGCCCACGCCTGAACCGGCCGGGTCGGAGAATTTGAATAAATGTATGCCAAATTCTCAATTGATACTTTAATTATAACAAATTCACAGAGAAAAAGATGAATAAATTATTAACTTTACATTAAATTCGTAAAAATCTGAAATTGTAAACCCATTTGCCAGGTAAAAAAGTTTACAATCTTTAAGATGAGTTAAAAAAAGCCCCGAAAATCCGTAATTGTTGAATTATGCCGAAAGACTGCGGTCGGGTAAGAAACTGTATCTCTGAAGTAAGAAAATATTAAATCAACATGAACTGTTGAAAGTTTATGGGCGTTTTAGCTGAAACGTTTAATTTTATTTGAGTCTTTTTGTGCAAAATGCCAAAATTATAAAAAATGCTTTTTCTCCTCTTGCATTTTCTGAAATAGGTGGTACAATATATTTAGCACTCAAAGAGAACGAGTGCTAACAACTTGTTTGTCAAACATTTATTTTTATAAGGAGGTCATAACAATGACGATCAAACCGTTGCAGGACAGAGTAGTCATTAAGATGGTAGAGGCGGAAGAGACCACCAAAAGCGGCATAATCCTTACAGGTTCGGCTAAGGAAAAGCCGGAAGTCGCAGAGGTCATCGAGGTCGGTGAAGGAAAGAAAGACGTTACCATGTCGGTCAAGAAGGGCGACAAGGTGCTGATCTCTAAGTACACAGGCACAAATGTAAAGCTTGAGGGCGAGGAGTATATTATCGTTAAGATGGACGATATCCTTGCTATCGTCAAGTAATTTGAATTTCAGGAGGTAAACGGATATGGCTAAGGATATAATTTACGGAGAAGAAGCCAGAAAAGCTTTGCAGAAAGGTATCGACAGGCTCGCCGATACCGTGAAGATCACTCTTGGTCCAAAGGGCAGGAACGTTGTGCTGGATAAGAAGTTCGGCGCACCGCTCATCACCAACGACGGCGTTACCATCGCAAAGGAGATAGAACTGGAGGACTCCTTTGAAAATATGGGCGCACAGCTGGTAAAGGAAGTCGCTACAAAGACCAACGACGCCGCCGGAGACGGTACTACCACCGCTACGCTGCTGGCGCAGGCTCTTGTAAGAGAGGGAATGAAAAATATCACCGCCGGCGCAAATCCTATGATAGTTAAAAAAGGTATGCAGAAAGCGGTTGACACCGCAGTTGAAGCGGTAAAGGCTAATTCCAGGGCGGTAGAGGGATTCG
>CANRLY010000131.1 GCA_947631585.1 uncultured Clostridia bacterium | reverse complement strand
TGAACGCTCTGGATAATGCGCTCAGGTCGGCGCTGGTGGAATTTTACCCTGATCTTGAAGAGGTAAGACTGATAGATTACAAGGTAAGAGTAGTGGACACCGCTTCTGCAACTGAGGCGGCGGTAAGGGTGCTGATAGAATCCACCGACGGCAACTCCGTCTGGACGACTGTGGGCGCTTCCACGGATATAATTAACGCTTCGGTGAAAGCTCTGGTGGACAGCGTTGAGTATAAGCTGCTCCGCTCAGGAACTAAGCCGCTGTAAGGTGGGAAATCAGGAGATCATGAGCTTTGGTAAAATAACCGCCCTGCTGGCTGCAATTGCGGTAATGGCGGCGGCCTCAGGCTGCAAAGAGGGAAGTACGGACAGCAGCGGAACAGATGTGTTCAGCCCGGAAAGCACAGATACGGCTTCTTCCGCAAGCGAGGAACAGCCGGAAAAGACGGATAGTCAGACCGACAAGCCGGACACCGAACATATCTTTGACGACAAGGCGATAGTGGCTGCTTTTAAAAGCGGCGATGATTCGGGACTTTCCCAGCTTGAAAAGGATATACTTTCAGAAGCGGACAGGGTCTACAAAATGGTGAAAGCCAACGCTTCTTCGGACTACCAGTACGAGCTGGCAGTCCACGACTATATAGTGGAGTCCGCCACCTACGACCCGGACGCCATCGGGATATTTGAAAACCCTGGGGTAAATTCCGTGAACCCCTACGGGATACTTGTGGAAAAAGAGGGCATTTGCCTGGGGTATGCTACGACTTTTCAGCTTTTTATGGATATGGAAGGCATACCTTGCATTACTATTCTTGCCCACGACGAGGACGGCGAACAGCACGGCTGGAACCAAGTCCAGATAGACGGCAAGTGGTGGTATGTGGACTGCACCTGGGACGACCCCGTCCCCGACCGGCAGGGCAGGGCGGCTTACCACGACTTCTTTAACGTCACCCAGAGGAAAATGGAAGTTTCCGGGCATGAGTGGGACGCAAGCAAGTGTTACCCCACCGACTGAATTATGTACAAGGAAAATTCATAGTTTGTATAAATAATTTATATTTTACTTATGGCAGAAAAAATGTTATGATATAAGGTGTTCCTTTGCCGCTGGCAGGGGATATTCAGAAATTTTTTGGAGGTTTTTGTATGGTAAAAGCTATTGTCGGCGCAAACTGGGGCGACGAGGGCAAAGGCAAGATAACCGATATGCTTGCCGAGGACTCAGACATAGTGGTGCGCTTTCAGGGCGGAGCTAACGCAGGTCACACCATAGTGAACGGCTATGGAAAATTTGCGCTGCACACGCTGCCGTCCGGCGTTTTCTACAGTCACACGACCAACGTCATCGGAAACGGCGTTGCGCTGAACATACCGGTGCTGTTCAATGAGCTGAAGTCGGTTACGGACAGGGGAGTTCCCTGCCCAAAGCTGCTTGTTTCGGACAGGGCGCAGATGGTAATGCCTTACCATGTTTTGTTTGACGAATACGAGGAAGAAAGGCTGGGAAAAGCCGGATTTGGTTCTACAAAGTCGGGAATTGCGCCGTTTTACTCGGATAAATACGCAAAGATAGGTTTTCAGGTGCAGGAACTGTTTGACGAAAAGGCTCTCAGAAGCAAGCTGGAGAGGGTATGCGAGACTAAAAATGTTTTGCTGGAGCATTTGTATCACAAGCCGCCCCTTGACCCTGACGAGCTTTTTGAAACGCTTATGGGCTACAAAAAGATGGTTGAGCCGTTTGTGTGCGATGTTTCGCTGTTTTTGCATAACGCTCTCAAAGAGGGCAAGACCGTGCTGCTGGAAGGTCAGCTGGGCTCTCTTAAAGACCCAGACCACGGCATTTACCCGATGGTGACTTCATCTTCCACCCTGGCGGCATACGGAGCTATCGGCGCAGGACTTCCCCCTTACGAGATAAAGGATATCATCACCGTGGTGAAAGCTTATTCCTCAGCGGTGGGGGCAGGGGCTTTTGTTTCGGAGATATTCGGTGAAGAAGCCGACGAGCTGAGACGCAGAGGCGGCGACGGCGGAGAGTACGGCGCTACCACCGGCAGACCAAGAAGAATGGGCTGGTTCGACTGCGTGGCGACTAAGTACGGCTGCAGAGTCCAGGGAACGACCCAGGTGGCGTTCACAGTGCTGGACGTGCTGGGATATCTGGACAAGATACCGGTCTGCGTAGGTTACGAGATAGACGGCGAAGTCACCACCGACTTTCCCACCACCGGTCTGCTGGAAAAAGCCAAGCCGGTACTTGAAACTCTTGACGGCTGGAAATGCGATATACGGGGTATCAAGACTTATCAGGAGCTTCCTGAGAACTGCCGGAAATACATAGAGTTTGTGGAAAAGCAGATAGGCTGTCCCATCACGATGATATCAAACGGTCCTAAGAGAGAGGACATCATCATGCGCTGAAATTCTTACACAAAAATAAGACCCTGCCTTTTAAATAAGGTAGGGTCTTTCTTGTTGAAGGATCTTAAAAGATCATTTGAGCTTTCTGATGTTAGTTCCGCCGCCCTTGCCGGAGCCGCCCTTTCCTGAGCTTCCCTTGCCTGAGCCGCCGGAGCTTCCCTTGCCGCCCGGTCTCTGTCCGCCTGACGAGCCTTGACGTGACGAGCGGTTGTAGCTTTCCATCTGCTTTGCGGCGTACTGCTTCTGCTGCTGGACTTTCTTGCGGCGGTGCGCCTGTTCACGGCGTTTCTTGTCCGCCTGCATCTTTATCCATGTGATAACTACGAACAGCGCAATGAACACCACGAATATCCCAAGGATTATGACCGGGAACACGCCGTTTAAAACGCTGTCCTCGTTAGGGCCTTTTGAGGGAGCGGAATAGCTGGAAGAAATGGTGTTCTTCATTATGTTCATGTCGTCCGGCGCAGTGGTGACCGTGCTTTCTGACGACCCCTGCTGGCTGCCCGACTGGGTATCTCCGCCTGACGACGACTGGCTCTCCGACTGTTCCTCCGTGGTAGTCGTCGTGGCAGTGCCTGCGCCCCTTATAAGGTTTATCGTGTATTGAGTTTCATCGCCGTTTTCAGCGGTAACGGTAATATACTTTATGTTGTCGCCGCTGTTGAGGGAGGCTGTGCCGCTGTAGACCGTGGGGGAAGTGCCTTCCACCGGAACTATATCGCTGAATCCTCCGCTGAACATGATGTAAGATTTCACGTTGCTGGTGCTGCCCTGGAGCTGTACCGTAGTAACATCGTCCGGAAGTTCCACCGTGTAGGAAGTAACGTCCGGCGAAAATGCCGGCTGGAGCTGTCCTCCGCCTGTTACGTTCAGCGAACCCAAAGTGGAATCATCGCTCTGGCTGCTTTCGCCGCTGACGTTCACGCTGCTGCTTGCAGTAGGAGAACCAAGGCTGCCGTTTGACATATCCGTAAGGGAAGAATTTGTGATGCTGATGTTGGAGCTTCCCTCGGAAACGGTCTTGAACTTGATGACGAAGTTTACTGACGGGGCGTCCTCAGCGTAGCCCCTGAGCCTTAAAACACCGCCCGAACCCTGCACGTCAGAGTTGTCCGCAACTTCCATCACAGACGAGTCGTACTCCAGATTAGCTTCGGCGTACTGAATGTCCATGTTGTCCGAACTGAACTCAACGTTCACGGTTACGATATCCCCGACTCCCGGCTGGCTGGGACTGACGTCGATGGAGACTTGCCCCTGCGCCGATGCGGTCACCGCACACACTGTTGCCGCTGCTGCCGCCAGAATAGTTGCTGCCGCAGCAGAAAACAGATCTCTGAAAAATTTTTTCATAGTTGTTCCAGTTGTTCCTTTCTTTATGTATTTTTTTGTAAAAACGATAGTATTATGTCTGTCTTTATCGACTTATACCACATTTATTATATTACAATTTTCAATTCAAGTCAACAGACAAAGCAAAAAAAATCCTATTAAAACGCTAAATTTTCATGAAACAACTGTATTTTTCCCGATTTTCATGCCAAAAGCTCACAGTTTACATTTTGTCAAAATAATCAACTATCTTTATTAATTTGCGGCAATTATAATAATAATGTCACAATGGGGTGGCTCCAATAGGGGCTGCTTTATTTTTTACAGAGAATTTTCGCCCTTTCCGCCGAATCAGGCAGGAGGGGCTTTTTATTGGCAAGCGGCAATTCCGACCGCCGCTTTTTTCAGAAACTTTCGCCCTTTGCGCTTAAAGCTCAGGCAGGGGGATTTTTTAAATCAGCTGGGGATCTCCGGTCTTTCCGACTTGTCGCCCTGGTCTTTCTTCTCCAGCGAGAACTTCACTTTCTTCACTTCGTTTCTGAATCCGGCGTAAATGCAGCCGTCCTTGACAGCCAGTTTATAGTTATCTATATTGAACTTCTTGTCAAAGATCTTGATATCCAGTTTTATCATGGCAACTTTCGGCTTGCTCACTGCGTCAAGGTTCGGGGCAGGGGACATACACAGCACCAGTTCGCTTATATCCGGTCGGGGGAGTTCCCTCAGCGAAAACACCATATTTCCGGCAAGAAGAGCCTTGCGGACATACGACCCCTCTGAAGCGTGGACTATCTTCTTTTTCTTGGTATCCCAGATAAAGACTGCACCGTTTGCGCCGTCGGCGTGGGTGACCCAGCAGACCACATAGGGTTCCTGCACGAAAGCTCCCAGTCCGCCCACAAGCTGCCGCTGACCGGTAGTCCAGTATTTTGCCACATCGGAGAACATTATCTCCTGCTTTTCGCCGTCGCAGTCAACGACTATCAGGACTTCTCCGTCGCCTTTTTCAATTTTTATCATATGAAGCATATCCTTTCTTTATGACCTGAAAGTTATTTTACCATCTTCATGGAAATATCGAACGCTTTTACCGAATGGGTGATAGCCCCCACCGAGATGATATCCACGCCGGTCTTTGCGATATCGGCAATGGTGGATTCGCTTACGTTGCCGGAGGCTTCCAGCTTTGCCCTGCCGGCGGTGAGTCTGACCGCCTGAGCCATCATTTCGCAGCTCATGTTGTCGAGCATTATTATATCGCAGCCGGAAGCAATCGCTTCTTCCAGCGCTTCCAGAGTTTCCACTTCCACCTCTATGCTAACCGTGTGACCCAGCTTTTCTCTCAGAGCTGAGACCGCCGCCGTTATGCTGCCGTAAGCGTCCAGATGGGTGTCTTTCAGCATTGCGCAGTCGGAAAGATTATACCGGTGGTTTTTTCCTCCGCCCACAGTAACGGCGTACTTCTGGAGAGCCCTCAGTCCCGGCAGAGTCTTTCTTGTGTCGCACACCGAAACGCCCGTACCTTTCGTAAGGCTTACCAGGCGGTTGGTCTGTGTAGCA
>CANRLY010000130.1 GCA_947631585.1 uncultured Clostridia bacterium | reverse complement strand
AGGTAGAATTTAGAAAAATTTTGCAAATTTTTTGCACAAAACCGCCGCTTCGTGGTTTATATATTATGGAGGGCGCAGGAAGCGATGGTCGCAGTCGTGATCCTGGGCGTGCGGCGAAACCGCCAAGCGCAACGTTCTTCATCCCCTTTACCTGCCCGAAATGGCAGGGGCGTGCTGTGGTTAGGACGAAGCCGCAGTGCGCCACGCCTTTGGCGTGCGGTCTGGTGAGAATTTCACCGACCAAACTTAATTTGCCATTGCCTAATGCGGCGGTTGCAGAGATGCAGTCATCGCAACTATAACCTTTATAAAAGTGTCAGCCCTGCTCCAAAGAGTGGGGCTGACGCTTTTGTACTGTAAATTGGCAGTTTAATTTTTTTGAAGCTGGTACTCTCACCGCACTGTCCTAAACCAACGCATGGTAAGTCGCCTCAAAACCCACCCCAGACAACCGGAAACATCACCCCAGCGGACGGAAATTACTCAGAGAGTTCCCTCACCGCCCTGCGGTTCGCCCTCGCTGCTTCGCAGCGAGGGTCTGCGGCGGCAACGCTGCCGCATATACCGCCACGCCGTTGACGTGGCGGCGAACCGCAGGCTTGTCGGAGACCTCACTTACTGTGAGCAACCGTAGGTTCTTTAGAGTCTGCACTAACCATATGCAACCCTAGTCGCCGCAAGTAGCCGCCACTCATATCCCCACTAGCAAACAGTAGAAGCCGCTCAATTATCTAAGGCGGCGTTGCCGCCGCAACCCGTGCGCAACTACCGTTGCGCACGGCATACAAACGAACTACAGCACCCGACCAGTCCAGGGCAGGGCGGTGAGCGCACTAACTATGAGCAACCGTAGGCTCTGTGGAACCCGATTCAAAAATTCATTTGTGCTGCTTTCGCTAAGCTTTTGTACCATTCGCAAACAAATTGAGCCGTTTTTATGAGCATATGCACAAGTTGGCAGCGCTTGTGGAGAAAAATTGACTGCACACTCATATCTGCTTTTTATACAGTGTGTCACGCGAATATTAATAGAACATTAACAAAGGAACACTTCCTTTATGATATAATGTAAGATGTATAGTTATATCCGAGCGAGGTGAATGTGTATGCCCAAAAACACGGAAAACAGTTTTTCTTTTCAGTCGATAATCCCGATCAAAGGCAAGGACCCTTGTGTCTTATATGAACATCAAATCGAAGCGATGCAGGCATTGGATACGATCAATGAACAGGATAGTTTTCGTGCTTTGTTGGTTTTGCCTACCGGAAGCGGAAAAACGCTTACAGCTGCATATTGGCTGCTGAAAAACGCTGTTGATAAGGAAAAAAAGATCATATGGATCGCTCATCGTCATTTGCTTCTAGAACAGGCGGCAGAAGCCTTTGAACTTAACAGCTATACTAACCTTTTGATCAACGTCAGCGGATACTCATACAGGATAGTGTCAGGTATTCATGATAAGGCTGCTTCTATTGCAAAAAGTGATAATGTCCTCTTTGTCAGTAAAGATTCTATCATTCGCAGTTTAAAGTCTCTTGATAAGTGGCTTTCTGACGAAGATGTTTACCTTGTTGTTGATGAAGCGCATCACGCCGTTGCTAAATCATACCGTAAGATCATAGATCATGTCTTTGAAAAGGCAAACAGTGTGAAGCTGTTAGGACTTACTGCAACTCCGTTCCGTACCGCTGACGCAGAAGCCGGTGCGCTGAAAACCATATTCACCGATGATATTGTATACAAAACCGATCTTGACACGCTTATAAAGAAAGAAATACTCGCCAAGCCGATTTGCCAGGAGTATGATACAAATATTCTCCTCGGTGCAAACATTGGTATAAAGGCATTAAGAAGTATCGAGCAGCTCGATGTTATTCCGGAGGAAATAGCAGACGAGATCAGTACAAACAAGGAACGTAATCGCTTTATTGTAGAAAAGTATCTTGAAAACCATGAGGAATATGGACAAACCATCGTATTTGCTCTTGATCAGAAGCACGCTGTTGCCTTGAACGCTCTTTTTAACGAAAGAGGCAAGAAGTATGGTGTCAAATCGGATTATATCATCTCAGGTTCAAGAAATGCCGATACAGGCAAAGGCTTTACAAGCGATGAGAATCTGAAAAAGATCGCCAAATATAGAGATGGTAAAATTCAAGTTCTTATCAATGTTAATATTCTGACGGAAGGGACAGACCTTCCTCAAACACATACCGTTTTTCTCACACGGCCTACTATATCTACTGTTCTTATGACTCAGATGATAGGCAGAGCTTTGAGAGGCCCGAGAGCAGGCGGCACAAAAGAAGCGTATATCGTCAGCTTTATTGACGATTGGAACAGCAAGATCTCCTGGGTGAATCCTGAAGCCCTTACGTCTGCGGATCATATCCAGCTTGATGACCCTGTCCGCAAGCGAGAGAATATCATTCGTATGCTTTCTATCTCTGCAATAGAAGAACTTGCATTGCTGGCTGATGAAGCGGTCGACACATCGCACCTGGAAGGCATTCCGCTGATAGAGCGTATTCCGTTGGGAATGTATATGTTCTCTTTTATCGATACCGTAGACGGTCATAGTATGGAACGCTATCACCAGATACTGGTATACAGCAGCACTAAATCAGCATATGACAACTTGATCCGCAGCCTTCCTCATATATTCAGGAAACATCGTATCAAAGACGAATTATTAACTGATGAGCAGCTGAAAAAGCTCTTGGATATATGTTCAAAGTATTATTTCAACCGCAATATGATACCTTCTTACAATCCCAAAGACATAGAGTATCTTATGAAATTCTATGCTCAGAAAGAACTCACACCGTTGTTTGTGACATTTGATGATCTGGACCGCAAACGGCTCGACCTATCAACTGTAGCAAAGAAGATCCATGATGAAGATATGCGAAGAAGCGAAGAAGCTGAGTACATTCAGAGCCTTTGGGACGAGGAAGGCAGCATTTTTCCCATATACTATACCAACTTCTACTTTTTCAAGAAAGTTATCCAATCTGAACTTGACAAGATCTCAGGCGATATACCGATCGTCGCTCTGAGGCCGCAGTCGCTTACTGAAAAGAAAAAGTCTTTGACCATGTCTTTGCAGCAGCTGATCGATACTTATCCTCAGTACGGCTTGGAATTGCAGGAAGAAGTATATGCTCGGCACCGGAACGATAATTCTGATTACATCTGTTCAATATGCGGCAAAGCATACCCCACAAGAGAGGATATCAGCATTGACTATATCAAACCGCTTGAAGCCGGAGGAAGTACAGTTGCAGATAATCTGCAGCTCGTATGCAAAAAATGCAGAGGGAATGATCGGTAATGGCAAAGTATAAGTTTACTCCGCTTGATTTCTACAATTACATTCTTTTGTATGATCTGAGGTTTTCTGAGCAGAACAGGATAATAGAGGATTTTTTTCAAGTCCACAACTCAGAACTGGCATCTGCATACAGAAAAGATCTATCTCTGCTGAGAAAGGAGATCAACAATATAAAGATATGCAACACCGCCATGGACGGCGAACTTAACGAGGTCGCAGTTATTCTTAACGAGTTAAAAGTGAAGTATAAGTTTGCCCCGCAAAAAGACGACTATCTTTTTGCAGATTATTTCAAAATGGTGAAATTGCAGCTGTTGTATTCCGGTATCACTTATAAAAAGGTTAAGCTGCGGACACTCTTGACAAAGTTCGGATATAAGAAACGCACTGAACAAGTCAGGAAGGACTTAGTTAATGCAATAAAAGCCATCGGGCTTCACCCGTATTTATCCAAGAGGGCTGAATGTGAGATCACTAAAATTCCCTTGGATTCAATTATCAGTTTCCGATTACAATGAAATGATCCCCAATGATCATCAGCATGATGGCCATCGGGGATCTTTTAGTAGTTTATTTCGTACAAACATTCTGCCAACAGTTTGTCGCAGGTGTTGCAGGAAAACATATCTCCTGTTTCTAATTGAGATATCCCTATACAGTGAGGACACTTATCAACGTACTTACACTCTCGGCATTTCGCAGCATTTTCCCATGAAAGCTGAGATATGAGCTTCTTTCTCTTTTCAGAGTTCCAGATGTCTGAGATAGTCTCATCAAACACATTTCCCATAGGATACTTTAATGATACACAGGGGAACACCGTTCCATCGGGAGATACGTCAAGCGAAGTTCGTCCTGCGCCGCAAAAGAAAACTTTGTTTTCATTTTCAGTACCGATACGCTGATCTATAGAGTAAAACCGTTCTTTTTCGATCAAAAGAGCTTTTTTGATAGCGTTTTTATCTTCGACAAAGTATTGCATCGGCGAATCGCTTCCGTCATTTTTATTGATAAGGCTTATTCCAATACGGTATTCCACATCAAGCTCTTTTATAAACGATACAATGCTTTCGATTTTATCTACGTTATTCTTCAGCAGCATAACATTCAATACTACCGGTATCCCTGCCCGTTTTATCTGCTTTATAGTACTGACTGTTTTGTTGAAAGTTCCGGGGATAGTGGTTATGCTTTCGTGTGTTTCGGCATCAGCGCCGTACAAACTTATAAAGAAAGCCTGGGGTTTATGTGCTAAAATTATGCTTAGTTCTTCCTGATGCTCTGAGAGATAGACAGCATTAGTAAATATATCACATGAGAATCCCATATTCCGGGTGTATACAAACAGATCAGTGAATCCCTTGAACATAAACGGATCGCCGCCAGTAAATGTAATGTGCATACATTTCATCTGATACAGATCATTAATTACTTTTTTTACCTGTTCAATAGTAAGCGGCTGTTCCTTGTTGCTGTCCGTGGGATAATTTGCATAACAATGGATACATTTCTCATTGCAGGCATAGGTCAGTTCAAAGGTCACAGAGTATATCAAGCCCTTATCCTGATATATCTGCATTATCTGTCCTTCAAAATCCTCCTGCGGACGTTCAGACTGATTGTTTTCCTCCGAAGCAGGAATGTAATAACTGCCATCTATCATTATTACGCCTTCTTCATACAAAACATTGATAAATTCTTCAATGTCATCTACAATATCATCTTGTGAAATATCGTAAAGCTCGGAGATATCAGCTGCAATGTCAATAAATTCCGCACGCCCTTCGGAAGATAAATATCTCCATATATCAGCAGAAACATTTTCAAGCGTCATTATTTCATTACATCGCACATTTTTTATTATAATAACATTATCTAGATCTCTAAATATCACGTCTGATGGATCATATGAGATCGATGCCATATTAACCACTCCTAAAGAAAATGGACAGCTACCAATACGGCATCGATCTCATATGATCCATCAGA
>CANRLY010000129.1 GCA_947631585.1 uncultured Clostridia bacterium | reverse complement strand
CGGGTATGAATACTCCCGGCAGCTTTGCTTTAAGTTCGCCGGTGCGTTTAATTGCGTCTATCTCGTCCTGGAATTTTGACCAGACGGTCACGTTATGACCGTTATTATTGCACAAAACTGCCAGAGAAAGTCCGAATCCCCCCGAACCAAGGATAGTTATTTCAGCCATAGCGATTTCCAGCTCCCGCCGCTTCGGAAGCTCCTCCTTTCAAAAGTTATCAGTTGTCTTTCGGCTTCTTAGACCCTATCTTGCTTTCAGTGCCTTCATTGAGCCGCTGTATATTCGGTTTGTGTTTATAGACTATAATAAGGCTCATGGCAAAGACCATCACTGCGTTAAGAGCATAGCTGTCGTAGCCCCTTGCCATCTGAGTCAGCGCAGTAAATACAGGAAATGACAGCGAAGCAAATATAGAGCTTAAAGATACATATTTTGAAAAATACAGCACCAGCGCAAAAACCGTCAGTGCAAGAGCGCAGCTTAACGGATCGACTGCCAGCAGCGAAGTTGCTCCCAGCAGCACGCCTTTTCCGCCTTTGAACCCATAATAAATTGGGTAAACGTGTCCGAACATAACGAAGAACGCCGCCAGATAGCAGATAAACAGTTCATCGCCAAGCACTGTGATCCCCATCAGTCCCCCGACAACAAACCTAGCAAACAGCACGGAGACTACTCCTTTTGCCAGGTCGCAGATAAGCGTTACCGCCGCAAGTTTCTTGCCGTATGTTCTGAGAACGTTAGTCAGACCGGCATTGTTGCTGCCAAAATTTCTTATATCCTGACCTTTAGCTATCCTGCACACCAGAATGGCAGAATTAAGGCTTCCGAGAAAATATGCAAATCCCGACGCCAGAAGCATACCTGCCAATATTTTTAAAAATCCCATATCATACCCCTCCGCAGATCATTTAGTATCATCGGTATCCCTTTCCCGTATCACGAACCGAACGGGAGTTCCGTCAAGCCCGAAAGTTTCACGGATCTGATTTTCGATATACCTTTGATAGGAAAAGTGGAAAAGCTGAGCTTTGTTTACAAACATAACAAAAGTAGGCGGTTTGGTGGAAGCTTGAGTCATGTAGTATATCTTCAGGCGTTTGCCCTTATCAGACGGCGGCTGAACTCTTGACGTTGCATAAGCCAGAACATCATTGAGCCGACCTGTAGGTATGCGGACAGCGTTCTGGGCAGCTGCAAACTTAATAGTCTCGAACAGCTTGTCGATCCTTTGTCCGGTGACCGCAGAAATAAATACGAACGGTGCGTAAGACATAAAGCTCAGACCTTCACGGAGCTTTTCTGTATACTCGTTCATAGTGTTTGTTTTCTTTTCAACAGCGTCCCACTTATTGACGGCGATAACGCAGGCTTTTCCCTTTTCGTGGGCATAGCCGGCGACTTTGCTGTCCTGTTCGGTAAAGCCCACAAGGGCGTCGATAACTATTACAGCCACGTCTGCTCTATCCACCGCCATATATGACCTTAGCACACTGTAGCGTTCGATATCGTCCGACACCTTAGATTTTTTTCTTATACCGGCGGTATCTATGAGAACGAATTTGCCGGAATCATTTTCAAACACGGTATCGGTGGCGTCTCTGGTAGTTCCGGCAACATTTGAGACTATCACTCTTTCTTCGCCGCAAATCTTATTTATAAGAGAGGACTTTCCCACGTTGGGCTTTCCGATGACCGCTACTTTTATATACTCGTCTCCGTAGTCGTCGCCGCTGTCGTCCGGAAGATTTTTCAGCACCTCGTCCAGCAGGTCACCTGTTCCGTGACCGTGGACGGAAGAAACCGCTATCGGGTCGCCGAGACCAAGGTTATAGAACTCGTAAAACTCCATAGGCGGCGCACCTACGGTATCGCACTTATTCACGCACAAAACCACGGGTTTTCCAGCCTTTTGCAATATAGACGCCGCTTCGTGGTCGCCTGCGGTGACTCCGCTTCTGATATCAGTGACAAGTATAGTGACATCTGCACGTTCTATGGCGACTTCCGCCTGACGGCACATTTGCGCCAGTATCTCATCGCCGTTATCTTTTTCAATTCCGCCGGTATCGACCAGCATGAACTCACGTCCCTGCCAATCGCACTTAGCATATATCCTGTCTCTGGTCACACCGGGGGTATCTTCAACTATAGAAAGCTGCTGACCGATGAGCTTATTAAAAAGCGTGGATTTTCCCACATTTGGTCTGCCGACCACTGCCACCACCGGCAAAGCCATACACATCTCTTCCTTTCTTTAACACTTGCCAAGCATTGCTCTCAGCAATTCTTTGCCATTATTCGGCACAGCCCTGACCTTTACCGAAAGTATATTTTCAACATCAGAGACCGTCATATCATCAAGAAACACCGGTCCATCTGCCATAAGCATAGCTTTCGGGAGAAGCAGCGTTTCGCCAAGAGACTTGCCTTTCAGCTGCTCTGTAAGGTCGCCGGCGGTAATAAGTCCGGCAACGGTGATAGTCTCGCCGAAAAAGTGATTTATTATCTCATAAACCTGTATCTTTCTCTGGGGAAATTTCTTTTCTGCCGCAGCGGCAAGTTCTTTCATAAGCGGAAAAGCCAGTTTGCCTGTAGCAAGAGAAATTTCGCCTTGTGCTGCGCCGTCCTCCCACCGAACAAGGGCTTCATAGAACTCATCGCTCAGTGAACGTATAAGCCCGACCCCGTTTTCATACTGCGGGTAATCCTCATAGCTTTCGGTATCCGGCAGTTCCATATCCGCATTAAGGTAAAATTCATCAGACGCAAACACCATTCTTGTGCCATATTTTTCCAAACAGACTTTTTGTTTTTCCTCAATGATACGGATAGCCTCCGCAGATTCTTCAGGAGTAAAAGTCCTCAGAGGGTAAAGACCCTCACGAAACTTAGTAAGTCCCACCGGCACCACCGCCACAGACTGGATATTCGGCATAAGTTTTTCCAGGTCGTCAAGCGTTTTTCTCAGCTGGTCTTTATCGTTTAGTCCGGGGCAAAGGACGATCTGGCAGTTCATGGAAATATCGTTATCGGCAAGCATTTTAAGATACCTGAGCTTTTCGCCGGCAAAGCGGTTGTTCATCATTATGCAGCGCAGTTCAGGGTCGGTAGTATGAACAGAAATATTCATACTCAGCCGCATTTCGATAATACGTTCAACATCGCTGTCTGAAAGGTTTGTCAGTGTGACGTAATTTCCCTGCAAAAAGGAAAGTCTGGCGTCATCGTCCTTAAAATACAGTGTTTCTCTCATTCCAGGAGGCATCTGGTCGATAAAGCAGAACACACATTTATTTCGGCAGGAATGTTTTTCGTCCATCAAAAAGCTGGAAAATTCCAGTCCCAGGTCGTCATAATCCGATTTTCTGATATGTTTCTCAAAGTGTTTTTCCCTGCGTTCAAATGAAATATCCAGTTCATCATAAGCAGAATAAAACATATAGTCCAGCACGTCAGATATCTCATGACCGTTTATCGAGAGAAGTTTGTCTCCCTTTTTAATATGCGCCTTTCCGGCAGGCGAATGTTTTACTACTCCTGTTATTTCTACAGCCATTTTTCTCCCAAACCGATCTTCCCTTACGAAAAAGAGCAGAGAAGAATTTACTCCACTCTGCTCCTTGCGTTCTCAGGAAACTTATTCAGCAGTCTTACTGATTACTTCTACGCCCTTATAATATCCGCAGTTCTTGCATACTTTGTGCGGAGAAGTAAGCTCACCGCAGTTAGAGCATTTGCAGAGAGCGGGCGGGTCTAATTTCCATACGGCAGAACGTCTCTTGTCACGTCTTGCTTTTGATACCTTTCTCTTAGGTACTGCCATCTCAAGGCACCTCCTTGCAGTATAACTTTCATTTTTATGAATATGACGACGCCGTTAATCCGATGCTGCGGAATGTCCGCAGTCTGTCTCGTTAAGGTCAGCCCCGCAGATCATGCAAAGCCCCTTACAATCCTCCCGGCAAAGTATCTTTGTAGGGAGTGTGAGCAGAATATCGGATAAGACAACTTCATTCAGATCAAGTGTGTTATCGTCGCAGACCAGATAGTCATCGTCCGCTCCGCTTCTCACAAGAATGTGCCTGAACTCGTATTCATACTCACGCTGAAATTCTCTTACGCATCTGTCACATACATGGTCAACAGTGAATCCGCAGGAATATTCCAGAGTTACTACTCCTGCCCTGTTACAGACCGTTCCTTTCAGTCTGACCGGTCCGGAAAAACTATACGTCCCGATCTTGTCAAGTTCATCAAAGGACAGTTCACAGGATATATCCTTACGCTCCCCTTCGATCTCAAAAAGCTCTTTAAGACGTAATTTCATAGCCGCACCTCAAACATCACAAATTCCATTATAAACAATTCAGCACTGTTTGTCAAGAGCTTTTTTACCCACAACAAAATTTTTCCATTATTCTTTGCAGAAAACATTCAGCGATGATGTCGGGCAAACGCCGTTATTACATAAATGCCTTAACGCTCTGGGGGAGTTCCTCATCGTCAGCGGAAACGGTAAATGTGATCTTTACGTCTTTTGCGATCATAGCGAGCTTTTCAAGCATTGCGCCCAGTTCGTTATAATCTCTTCCGCCGATCTTCAGGATACCGTCAACGAACACCTGCTGGATATCGTAGTTGCCGGCAAGCATACCTGCAACGAAGCCGTAAAAAGCGTCATAGCTGGTGATACCGTACTCTTCTGCGTCAACGAGTCTTACTTTATGAGGGATATCATAAGTGAGCTTCATGCCTCTCTCAATGCAGACAACGTTTCCGGTAGCCTTTTCAGCAGACTCTTTGATCATATCAACAAGAACTTTAGTTTTTCCTGTTCCCTTTTTTCCGGTAATAAGATTAATCATAATTTAACACTCCAATCTATTATTAGCACGTCCGTGCAATTTGGGGACTATTATCTGTGGAGTTTTGCCTCCAGTTCTGCTTTTCTGTCCTCGTATCCAGGTTTTCCCAGAAGAGCAAACATATTCTTTTTATAGCTTTCAACTCCCGGCTGGTTGAACGGGTTCACGCCCAGCATATAGCCGCTGACGCCGCAGGCGAACTCAAAGAAGTAGAACAGCTGTCCCAGATAGAATTCATCCTGCTTCGGGATCTTCACCATCAGGTTCGGCACGCTGCCGTCCGTGTGAGCCAGAACCGTACCGTTCATGGCTCTGCGGTTGACGAGAGACATATTCTGGTTTGTCAGGAAGTTCAGCCCATCGGCGTTTTCCTCATCGTTTTCAAGGAACAGATCCTGTTTGGGAGTTTTTATATCCACGACCGTCTCAAAAAGCACCTTTGAACCGTCCTGGATAAACT
>CANRLY010000128.1 GCA_947631585.1 uncultured Clostridia bacterium | reverse complement strand
TACAAATGGTTTATCCATCTCCATCGCCCCCCAATCAAGAACTACTTGACGACCATCAAGAATGATATTTTCCTTTTTCGCTTTGAAAGTTTCCCTGATATAGATTATCGGCAGGCTGAAGAAAGTTTTTCCCACCATTATTCCCAGCACGTCTATTATCGAAAGGGAAAGGGGTATCCTTATCACGAATCTGCTGCCCTCGCCCTGTTTTGACTCGACTGTTATCTTTCCGCCGACCTTTTCGATATTTGAGCGCACCACGTCCATTCCCACGCCCCTGCCGGAATACTCCGTGACCTGTTCGTTAGTGGAAAAGCCTGCTCTCATAATAAGGTTAAAGGCTTCCTCATCGGTATACTCGTTTTCAGGCTTGGTGAGTATGCCGTTTTTTCTTGCCTTGGCAAGCAGTTTTGCAGGGTCCATACCTGCGCCGTTATCCGCAACGCTTATCACTACTTCCCCTGATTCTTCCCAGGCGGAAAGGGTAACTTTCGGCGTTTCGGTCTTGCCGGCGGCGGCTCTTTCTTCGGGAGCTTCTATACCGTGGTCAACGGCGTTTCTAACCAGATGCATAAGCGGGTCGTTAAGTATATCCACCACCGACTTATCCGCCTCGGTGTCGCCGCCCTCCATGACCAGCTCCACGTTTTTGCCCAGTTTATTGTTCATATCCCTGACCACCCTGCTCATCTTAGAAAAAGCAGTGCCTACAGGTACCATTCTCACGGACATTACCACGTCCTGAAGTTCGTCGATAAGTTTTTTCAGCTGACGGGAGGATTTCTGGAACTGTTCCATTCCGCCCGAAACATTTTTCAGATCCGGACTGGAGGAGACCATAGATTCGGTTATAACTATCTCGCTCACCAAATCGAGCAGGGTGTCCAGCTTTGAAAGCTTCACCGAAATAATAGAGTCTCCACCCTGAGAGGACTTTTTATCATTAGGTTTATCCGCCGCCGGTCTAGCCGGCTTTTTTTCAGCCGCAGCCGGTTTTTTCAGGGCTTCGGGCGCTTTTTGCGCCGCCGGAGCCGGTCTTTCCAAAAACTCGAACCCTGCCACGTTAAGGGCGTCGTTTATCACTTCCTCAACGGCAGACCTGTCGTTTTCCAGCACCATTTTTACAAAAAATCCGTTAGCGGATATAAAGTCGCCTGCGCTGTCGTCGTCAAGGTCATCGGGGATAGTTTTCACTATCTGGCAGACGCTGCCAAGGCTTCTCACCAGCAGCATAGCCCTGACCGCAGGCATAAGGCAGCTTTCGTCGTAATCTATCCTTACCGCCTTGACGCTTTCGGGGTCGGTATCCTCATACACCCGGACCTGAGCTTTTTCCTGAGTTTTCTGTTCTTCTGGGGTCTCGCCTTTCATAGCAGCGGCGAAAGAGCGTATCCTGCCCATAAGTTCCCCGAAGTCGGTGAGTTCAGCGGAATCGTCTCTGATAACGTCTATTTCATTTTTCAGGTCGTCAGAACCTTCAAACAGCAGTTCATAGAGAGCCGCCTTATCGTAGCTTACCGAGGGGTCGTCTCTGATTATATAGAACAGATCTTCCAGCGAATGTCCCAAATCTGACATATTCTGTAGTCCCATCATAGCGGAAGAGCCTTTGATAGTGTGCATTATCCTGAAGATCTCAGCCACGTCCTCCTCGCCCAGGGTATCCTTTTCGGTACGGATAAGGATCTCGTCCAGCTGTTCCAGCAGGGTCTGCGTCTCGAAGATATAGGTATCCAGCATACCTTCCATTCCGGCTTCGAGTTTTGCCATACAAATGTCCGCCTCCTTGACCAACCTAGCTTTCATATACATTATACCAAAAAAAATCGTCAAGCACAAGAGTTTTTTATACAATATATCAAATTTTTCATAAGCGCCGCTGACCTGTCAAGCCTGAACGGCGGGCGGGCAGTGGCTGAATTTATTTCTTAAATTTTAACAAATGTATGTGTTTTCGTGAAGCAAAAGGGCAGTTTTCGCTTTTCGGAAGTAATAAATGTTGAAAACTCTGTTGAAAACGTTGAAAACCAGCGATAGCAAAAGGCTTTTCCGGCTGAAATTTTCAACTTTTCAACATCAGTCCGTTTTTCTGAACAGTAACGATTTTTGCGATATTACGTTTTGAAAAAAATGTCGATTTTAAGCGCACAAGGCACGAAAAAAATTTTTTTCGCTTGGCTCTTGACAAGTAAACTTGGCAGTGTTATAATAACAATGCAAAGTAAACTTGGCAAAGGAGGGGTACAAAACGGACAGGGAGGAGATACTGGCGAAAAGCCGGAGGGAGAGCGAGAGCCGCAGTTCTGACGAAATGGAGCTGTCCAGGTTAGACAGGTGCGGCAGGTACTCGGCGCTGGTCGGGGTGCTGGTATGTCTCGGGGTAATTATTGCCGACTGTTGCAGGGGGCATTTTTACGGTGGATTTCACCTGGCGTTGGCGGTGGAACTGGCGATATGTTCCACTCTGCTGCTGACGAAATTTCAAAAGAGCCGGAAGTTTTATCAGTTGGCGGCAGGGTTACTGGAGGGCGCAGCAGGCATAGTTTTCCTTGCATTTTATTTTGTGGGGTACAGGTAGATGGACGACAATCTGATTTTAAAAAACGATCTGAAAAAATACCGTCAGGAAGCCGGGCTTTCCCAGGCGCAGCTGGCGGAACTGGTCGGCGTCTCCCGCAACACCATCAGTTCCATCGAGGTCGGGCAATACTGTCCCACCGCAAAGCTGGCTGCGGTGCTTTGCTCGGCGCTTGACAAAAAATTCGAGGAGCTTTTCTTTTTCTGAATCCCTATGCTCCTCCATGCGGGGCGGCGCCCCGCCCGTGCCTTCGGCACGGACGGACGGCTGCCGAAGGCAGCCGTCTGCGGCAGCTGCGAAGCAGCTGCCGGCGCCGCCCCGCAGCCTTAGACCGGCAGAGAGCGCCGGCAAAACCTTAGCAATAGTACGGCTAAATAAAATTTACATTTTGTACAAAATTGCTATTGCTAAAAGTGTTTTTTTATGATACTATTAAGATAGTATAAATTTTTAATTGCAAAGGAGAATAATATGGAAAAAGTTCTGGAGGTCAAGGAGCTTTCCAAGATGTATAAAAAAGGCGTCTATGCATCTGAAAAAGTAAGCTTCGACATAGGGCAGGGAGAGATCTTTGCACTTATCGGACCAAACGGCGCAGGCAAAACTACCACCATTCGCATGATAGCCACGCTGCTTTCCTCTACCGAGGGAGATGCGCTGGTGTCGGGGTACAGTATCAACAAAGAGCCGGCAAAGGTCAGGGAGAATATAACCTACCTCCCCGATGAAGCAGGGGCTTATAAGCAAATGACCGGCAAGTCCTACCTGGAATTTATGGCTGGGCTTTATGCTAAAAACAAAAACGAACAGAAGCTTTTTGTGGAAAGAGCCTCTGAGACCGCCGAACTGGGGGACAGGCTCAATGACAAGATAGGCAGCTATTCAAGAGGTATGATAAGAAAACTCCTGCTTTCAAGAGCCGTTATGTCAAGACCTGCTCTGGCTATCCTGGACGAACCTACCAGCGGTCTGGATATAATCAACGCTTTGGAAATAAGACGTATGATAAAGTCCCTGGCGGCAGAAGGAATGAGCTTTCTTCTCAGCTCCCACAATATGCTGGAAATAGAATACGTCTCCGACAGGGTGGGCATAATAGCAAAAGGTCACCTGCTGGAGGTCGGAACAGTTCAGGGTCTGAAAGATAAGTACGCAGTCTCCAATCTTGAGGAAGTCTTTGAAAGGGTGGTGAAACAGAATGAAATTTACTAACCTTTTCAAAAAAGAACTTAAAGAACTTCTCACCGTGCAGGTGCTGGTGTCTATGATAGTTACAATGCTGGTCCTCATCTTCGTGGGTAATTCTTTCGGGGGAATAATAGAAGATACCGTCGAGGAAGCAAGCGAAATGACTATCTGCGACCGGGACAACACCCCTTTCACTCAGCAGCTCATAAAAGCGCTGACTGTTTCGGAGATTGACGAAAATACCGGACTCCCCCTGAAATATGACGACAGTCTGGTGACTCTGGTGGATATCCCCACCGATAACTATATCGAGGAATTTAAAAGGCTGGATATAAACAGCGTTATCATTATCCCCAAGGGCTTCAGCGATAAGATCGCCGCCGGCGAAAAGGCAGAACTTATCAACATAAGCCGCATGACCTCCGGCGCTACCCTTTCCAATATCTCTATGAACGATGCGGCGGTAGGCTCTATCAGAGAGGCTATAAAACAGTCTTACATAGTTGAGCATGGTATCTCCCTTGAGGAACTGGGCACTGCCGAATCCCTTGTGACAGTGCAGGACAAGACCATCGTGGCGGACAGGTCCGCTGACGTTTCCAGCGCTACCATCGCTTCGCTGACTTCCATGCAGAATATGTTCCTGCCTATCGTGGTCTATATACTGCTGATGTTCTCTTCTCAGATGATAATTTCGGCGATCTCCACCGAAAAGATAGACAAGACCCTTGAGACGCTTTTCTCAGCCCCCGTCTCAAGAATGTCCGTGCTGTGCGCCAAAATGCTGGCGGCTGCCGTTATCGCAGCCCTTAATGCGGTGGCTTACATGATCGGATTCAACTACATGATGAAAGGCATGACTACCGGCATGACTTCGGAAGGCTCTGACGCTATACTCCAGCAGCTGGGACTTCACCTCTCAGTGGGCGATTACGCTCTGGTGGGAATACAGCTCTTCCTGACTATCCTCATCGCCCTTTCCGTTTCGCTGGTGCTGGGCGCTCTTGCCAAGGACGCCAAAGCCGCTCAGTCGCTGACTATGCCTATCATGTTCCTGGCAATGATACCTTATATCCTTTCGATGATAATTGACATAAAATCACTGCCTGCCGTGGTAAGATACATTGTGTACGCTATACCGTTCACACATACTTTTACCGCCTGCGACAATATCATGTTCGGCAACATGAAACTTTACTTCGGCGGAATGATCTATCAGATGGTGCTGCTGGTCATCTGCCTGACGCTGGCAGTCAAGGTCTTTACCACAGACAGGATCTTCACCATGACCATAGACCCCAGCAGAAAAAGGAAAAACAAAAAAGGCTTCAAGTCCGACGCCCAAGACGGGCAGACAGACTGATATATCATCAGATATCCTATTCTTTTATCCAAAAGGAGTGTCAGCTATGAAAAACATTACAAAACGTCTGGCGGCGATACTGCTGGCTGCGGCAATGACGCTGGCGGTCTCCTGCAAGGAATCCTCCTCCGATGCAGACGACGGCAGCAAGAAAGACGAAAGCTCTCAGACTACAACCAGCGAACCGGACAGCAGCAGTGAGACCGAAAGCAGCGAACCTGACAGCAGCAGTGAACCGGACAGCAGCGAACC
>CANRLY010000127.1 GCA_947631585.1 uncultured Clostridia bacterium | reverse complement strand
GCCTTATGCGTTTATCAGCGACTGCGCATATGAGCTTGTCGTCGCTGAACACTATCACATCAAAGAAATCCCCGTGGCTGGTGCAGTACGGCGGAAGTTTGTGAGACTTATATGCCGATATCGCATTATCCAGCCTTTGCTCATCGTCCAGCATATCCGGCATGAAAAAATCGTTATACTCAAAACCCAGGTCATATTCTTCCGCCAGAGACAAGTGCTTATCTATATTTTTCAGGTCTGGAATTATAAGAAATCTGCTCATTTGTCAGCCTCGTTTGCTTTTATATTTGTAAGAGAATATTCGAATACGCCCTTTGACTTGTCTTTCAGAGGTATCTCGCCTATCGGCTCTGCCTCTATGCGGTCTTTCACCTGCTCATAAACGCTTTCGCTTATAAGCACCTGACCACGTTTTGCGTTGGCTTCAAGACGAGCGGCTGTGTTCACCGTATCGCCTATGGCGGTATAGTCCATTCTGAAGTCGCAGCCTATATTTCCCACAACTGCATTACCGCAGTTCACGCCTATGCCGAAGCTTACCGATCTGCCGTATTTTTCCATATATTTGCTTTCTATCTCATTGCCGCCCTGAACTATATCCCAGGCGGTCTTTACCGCACGGAACACATAGTCGTCCAGGTCAAACGGCGCATTGAACACCGCCATAGTTGTGTCCCCGATAAATTTGTCAAGAGTTCCGCCGTTTGCAAAGATAGAGTTGGTGGTCAGGTTAAGGTAGCTGTTAAGGATATCCACCACCTGCTCCGGTTCGAGGGCTTCAGACATCGGGGGTAAAGCCCCTGATATCCACGAAAAGCACGGCGATATGGCGGTTTTCGCCGCCAAGCTTTATCTGATAGCCGCCTTTGCGGAACATTTCATCGACCACCTGCGGAGAGACATATTTTTTGAACGCCGCAGTTATCCTGCGCTTTTCCAAAGTTTCAAGCGCATAGCGTCTCACCAGGTTGAACAGGAAGGTCAGCGGTACAAACACTGCGCAGTAGGCAAGCCGCAGAGCTTCATCGCCCTCTTCGCTTATGCTCCCGAAGAACATTATATCCATAGCGATGACCGCCGGAGAATCCCCCAGGGAATCTATAAGGTCGGCGTAAACGCTTCTGTCCCATGTGCCGAAAGGTCATATTTCCTCAAGGGTCTTGTCGTCTATCGCAATTATTTTGATGGTGTTGTTTATCCCATTGGGAGATTGGTATAGCTTATCTTTCAGCGCACTGTCCAGCGAATAGAACAGGTCTGAAAAGGCTATCAAAAATACCAATACGAAACATATCTTGCACTCTATGATATCCGCAAGATGAAGGAAGCGCAGAAATTATTCAAAAGGACGAAATGCTCGACAGGATCTTTGATATCACCCACAGCCTCTATTCTCAGATGTGTACTACTGACAACAACGCAAAAGACAACCATTCCGAAATTTTCAGGCTCATCACTGAGCTTGGCAGCGTGATAGTTGATTCGGACAGAGCCAGCTTCTGGAAATGGGACAAGGAAAATCACAAGCTGTGGACTACCGCCGCCGTAGGCGAGGACAGGATAACTATTCCGGAAAACACAGGGCTTGTGGGAAAAGCGCTTTCCATGAAAAAAGCCATAGTCACCAACGACCCCTACAACTGCCCCGACTTCAATTCTGATGTGGATAAGAAAACCGGCTATGTGACAAATTCCATCATGGTAATGCCTATCTCCAACTGCAAAGGGGAATTTATCGGGGTATTCCAGGCGATAAACAAGCTTGATGAGAAAGGCTTCGACCTTGACGAGGACTGCCGCAGGCTGTTTTCATTTGCGGAATAACCCTTGAATCTGATACTTTTCTCGATGATTCGCTTCACGACAAGCTGACAAAGCTCAAAAACCGAATTGCATTCCACAACGATTATGAGAGTTTCAGGGCAAAGGCGGAAAAGAACGGCGAGAAAAAATCGCTGTTCCTCTGCGACATAGATTTTTTAAAAAGATAAACGATACATACGGTCACAACGCCGGAGACGAGGCGCTGCGCCATGTTTCTTCGATCCTGGGAAGCATCAGTCAGGCGGCGGACGGCGTATACCGCTAAGAATTTATAGTAATGCTGCCTGACTGTTCGCTGGAGGACGCAGCGGCAGTTTCTGAAAATGCAAGAAAGACTGTGATGGATTCGGTGTGCGTGTTCGAGGGAACGGAAATAAAGATGACCATGAGTTTCGGCTGCACAGAGATAGATCTTTCGCTTTCGGCTGAGGATAATATCAAGTCCGCCGACGAGAAGCTCTACACCGCAAAGCAGACCGGAAGAAACAGGGTCATAGTCTGAGCAGTCGGTGCGCCGGCTGTTATAAAAACAAAAAAGCTCGTATAAACGAGCTTTTTTGTTTACTCATAATATATTCTGTTTATTTTTTGATAATAGTAATATGCCTGACCGATATAGCTCATAGCGCAGCTCTTATTTAGTTTTTTACCTTTGTAATGATACTGCTGGATATCGTTAGCGGTCTGTTTCAGCACCTGGTTATAGCTTACTTCGAGATATAGTTTAAGCATAGAATTTATGACCTGTTGTTTGTTAGAAAAAAACATATTCAGTTGAAAAAATTTTTCCGTTAAACTCAGCATCGCATTTTTGCTTTTTTGTGAGTTTATATAAGCGTTGCGATGATTTCGCAGAACTTTTGAAAAGGTCTCTTCAAAGTAACACATAACAGCATTATTATGCATTGAATTATGCCTGCTCAGAGTATTGAAAGGCGCTCTTGAAGCAATAGACGACCCGCCGCCGCGTCTGATGTTTTCTAAACTGAAATGCGGATATACCAGTTCTGCCACTACAGGTTTACTTCTCCAGCATTCACCTGATTTGTACTTGATATGCCCATCGTTGCTGGTGATATCCAGCCACGCAAAATCTGAATTATTCCCTTTGGATAATGTGATATCAGGTCTGGTGACGTTATAGTCTTTCTGCAAGGTGAGCCTATATCCGTTTAACGGCTGTGTCGTATATACTTGCAGTTTTTCATTTGTCAGTTCCTCTACCGCATAACCATAATGGGCGTAGATCATAGGTGGTATATAGTCGTCATTACATTCATTTGCAGTATCGACCCACTGTCTTAGTTTTGGCTTAGAAGTGTCAAGTGCGTCTACGTTATACGCTTCCTCGACTGATTCCGATACCTTTCGGGCGATATAGTTGATTGCAGCGTTGATACTACCCCATTCACTTGAATACAGCAGATCATTTCTATACATCACGACCCTACAGCACATTTATGCACCTGTGGATATAGGTTCGATCACCGAAGCGAATATCGAACTGAGTTTTGCCATGCCTTCGGCTGGCGGCTGCTGCGTTGCTCTGGCGTAAATGTCATACTTAGCGGTCTTGTCGGTCTGTCGGGTGTTCTCACGGCTGGTAGTCACGCTGCCGGAGACCGATGCAGAAAATCCCCATGCGCTGAAGCCCGACTGAAAGCCTGTCTGGGTGCCTTCGTTGGTCTTTTCTGAAACCACGTCCTTTACCTCCATGGTGAACTGTACGGTGGCTTCTTCCATTGTGAATGCAGGTATCGGCACCAGTGCAAGCAGCGGAGCTTCCACGTCAACAGGCACAACTTTAGTTCCGCCGCTGTTCTGGTCTACCACTGTTCTGTTCAGTTTGAATTTAACGACTCTTGCTTCCACTGCGTCGCCCTTTTCGGTATCGGGCATAGACTTGAACGCAAGCCTGAACAGCTGGTCAAGGTAGACGTTACAAAGTTCTGCTTGTCCCTTTGCAACCTCGATGATCGGCTGGGACACCAACAGTCCCAACGGTACTCCTACGAAATCATTTGTGATCGCCATAATGTTCCTCCTTATTCTAAATCATACCATCTAGCTGAGTTTCGACACGGGCAAGCCCCTCAGCCTCATTGGTACATTTGAAAACTATTTCAAGCTTTCCGACGACCATTGCATCTACATTGCCGTCGTCATCGGAAATATTAATATCAAGGTCTATTTTTACCTCGTCAAGAGCAAGTTCTTTGTGGGTCACCAGCGCTGCTGTCGGGACATATATCACCTTTGACGCATTGCTCTGTGAACTTTCCAAAAGTGAAATACCTATCATTTTCGGGCGGTAGAGTTCGTTATTCTCACCTGTCTGAGCCAGTTCAAAGTGCTGGCTGAAAAACTGTTCCACAGACTTATCGGATATTGCGCTGTGGGCTTCCTGAACAGCAATGCCCAGGCTTTTTATAAGTTCATCTATTTTCATTTTTACCTCCTGAAATTATTGCACAAGAACGCACACTCTGTCCTGCGAAATGTTATACTTTTCCATAAGCGCCGGAAGATCGCCGCTTATCTCGACTATACGGTGATTTTTTCCGCCCACAGGCGCCCAGACCGCATATCTGTCAAGCAGCATCTCTTCCCCGCCGTTCTCGACCTTTTGTTCTTCGCCCAGGTCAGAAATAAAGGTTTTCCCCGAAAAAGTTTCCTGCCAGTCCATGATCAACAATCCTTTCTTTGTTTGTTAGTAAAAAATATTCAGACTCGTCCGAAATTATTCCGATCCCCTGCGTTAATTTTTTTGCTTGACAGGCTTTATAATAATATGGTATAATACAATAAGCGTTTCGGACCGGGTGGGAGTTTCCGGTGTGGAACAAGGCAAGCCGCTGTGGCGAAACAGGCAGACGCAAGGGACTTAAAATCCCTCGGTAGCGATACCGTACCGGTTCAAGTCCGGTCAGCGGCACCAATGCTTGCGTTGCAAGCATGAAGAATCGCTTCGCCGTCATGATGGTGACGGCGATTTTCTTTTTCAAAGAAAAACCAGCGATTCTTCTATCCGGGTACTAATACTTTTCTAATATTTCCGTTTGGACTTGAGAAATTTTCTTCGCCGCCATATAAATGCTTGCGTTGCAAGCATGAAGAATTTCATTTCCGCCAAGATGATGGCGGAAATTTTTCTTTTTCAAAGAAAAAACTGAAATTCTTCTGTTAGTGGGGGACTTTCACTTTGCTGAGATTCTTCACGGATTTTGAAACTTTGCTGGTTTTCAGAGCTGCTTTTCCTGCAATAATCTGCGCTGCGGTATGATATTATGCCGCAGCGTTTTTTTCGTTATGTTGCACAGATTATCATGCTTAGATTTGTGCAAAACGCAGAAAATATGATTTTCGGAAAAATATTTCTTGAAATGTGTTGCTTTTGGCATTATTAAAAAGTGTTATTAGTAAAGAAGCTCAACCAACCGTTTTGACCTTAATTTTGAAAGGAGTAAAAAAATATGAAAATGTATTACTTTTAGCATTATTAAAAAGTATATTTGTAAAGAAGATTAACCAACCGTTTTGACCTTAATTTTGAAAGGAGTAAAAATTATGAAAAGGAAAAATTTGTTGAGCG
>CANRLY010000126.1 GCA_947631585.1 uncultured Clostridia bacterium | reverse complement strand
ACCGAAGAAATGCGCCATGAGATCGAAAGACTTCTTGGCATCAAGGCTTACGATATCTACGGACTGACTGAGACCAGCGGTCCGGGCGTGTCTTTCGAGTGTGAGGAACAGACCGGAATGCATATCAACGAGTATCACTTTATCGCCGAGATAATCGACCCCGATACCGGCGAAGTCCTTCCTGAAGGCTCTAAGGGCGAACTTGTGTTCACAAGCATTACCAAGGAAGCTTTCCCGCTGCTCAGATACAGAACAAGAGATATCTGCGTTCTCACAAGGAAAAAATGTTCCTGCGGAAGAACTCTCGTCAAGATGTCAAAACCTATGGGAAGAACCGACGATATGCTCATAATCAAGGGCGTAAATGTGTTCCCGTCGCAGATAGAATCTGTTCTGCTCAAAATGAGCAAGGCAACGCCTAACTACCAGATCGTTGTGGACAGGGTGAACAATACCGATACCTTCGAGATCAATGTGGAACTTTCAGACGATATGTTCTCCGATACGGTAAAGACCATCGAGGAGCTTTCTAAGAAGATCTCTGAGGATATCCATTCCATTCTCGGCATAAGAGCAAAGATCAGACTTGTTGAACCTAAGTCTATACCACGTTCGGAAGGTAAGGCTGTCAGGGTCATCGACAAGAGAAAACTGGTGTGAACAATTGTAAAATTGTAAAGAAAGAGGGTAATGATATGACAGTTAAACAGTTGTCTATTTTTATAGAAAACAAACCCGGCAGACTTTCCGCTGTAACCAGACTTCTGGGGGATAACGGCATCGATATCCGTGCAATGAGCATTGCCGATACCAAGGATTTCGGTATTCTCAGACTTATCGTCAACAATGCCGACAAAGCCCTTTCTGTGCTGAAAGAAAATAGTTTTTCCGTAACTATCACTAACGTTATCGCTATCGGTATCGAGGACAGACCGGGAGGACTTGCCGGAGCTATGGAGGCTCTTTATGCAAATAATGTCAGCGTAGAGTATATGTATGCATTTATTTCCAAGACCGAGGATACGGCGTATGTTATATTCAGAGTTGAAAATAACGACGTGGCTGTGTCTGCGCTTCAGGAAAAGGGCTATAAGATACTTACCGCAGACGAACTCTACGATATGTGAGCTTAAAAATATCAAAACCATAAAAAAACACTTGCATTTTTCAGAATATGTGTTATTATAATTATTAAGGACAGAAATTATCGGCTGTTCTTTAAATAAACTAAGGAGGGTGCTGTCATGGCTTATAAGATCACTGACGAATGTATCAGCTGCGGCGCTTGTGCAGAAGGCTGCCCTGTTAGCGCTATCAGCGAGGGCGACGGAAAGTACGTTATTGATGCTGATACCTGTATCGACTGCGGCGCTTGTGCCGGAGTATGTCCCGTAGGTGCTCCTACTGAGGGCTGATAAGTACATATCTGTGTGCAAAAAAGTTGAGCCTTTCCCACTTTCGGGAAAGGCTCTTTGTTTTTGGCTGAGTCAGTTGTGAATGGCGATGTAGAGGTTCAGATAGCCTGCAAACACCAGCCATAACAGATAGGGTATCTGGATAACGCCTGCCCACTTTGAGACCCGATAGAAGCTCTGCGTCATCAGGAACACCAGAAACAGCAGAAGCACCAGCCAGGCAAACGACGCTTTATAAAGCTGTAAATTGAAGAAAAGGATAGTCCAGAAGAAGTTTGCCGCAAGCTGTATACCGTAATAGCCTATGGCTTCAGCCTTTTTGTCCGCATACCTGGGCGCAGATACCACAAGCCCTGCGCCTGCTCCCATGAGAATGTAAAGTATCGTCCATACAACAGGGAATACCCAGCTGGGCGGCGCAAGAGCAGGACGGTCGAGCGTCAGATATACCGAAGTCTGGTTTCTTATGAGGATAGCAGATAAGCCTCCCACGGCAATGGATATCACTGCAAATATTATCTGATACTGCCAGCATTTCTTAATTACCATAAACTGTAGTTCCTCCTTTTCGATAAGATCTGCCTGCTCATATTATATGCTTGTTTTAAAATAAATATTTAAGTTGAGGAAAAAATCTTGAAGTTATAGGAAGAATATGATATAATCATTTTATGTTATGTGAAAGGAAATCTGATAATGATACAAGTTTCAAACCTCAGCCTGCAATTCGGCGGAAGCTACCTGTTCAAAGACGTGGACCTGAAATTTTCAAACGGCAACTGCTATGGAATAATCGGAGCAAACGGCGCAGGCAAATCGACTTTCCTGCGTATCCTCTGTAAGGATCTTGAACCTACCACCGGTGAGGTGTCTATCCCGAAAGAGACCAGAATGTCCGTGCTGAAACAGGATCACTTTGCTTTTGATGAGTTCTCGGTGCTGGATACGATAATCCAGGGCAATATGCGCCTTTATGAAATTATGAAAGAAAAAGACGCTCTTTACGCAAAAGAGGACTTCTCTGACGAGGACGGAGCAAGAGCGGCGGAACTGGAGGGCGAATTTGCCGAACTTAACGGCTGGGAAGCTGAATCGGACGCTTCTAAACTTATTCAGGGACTGGGACTTCCCGAAGAACTGCTTTACTCGCAGATGTCGGCTCTTTCCGGCAACGAGAAAGTAAAGGTGCTGCTTGCGCAGGCGCTTTTCGGCAAACCGGATATCATTTTGCTGGACGAGCCTACTAACCATTTGGATATAGACGCTATCCGCTGGCTGGAAGATTTTCTTTCGGAATACTTCGGTACGGTGCTGGTGGTCTCCCACGACAGGCATTTTCTTAATAACGTCTGCACACATATTGTCGATATCGACTATAACAAGATCAAAATGTATGTGGGAAACTATGAGTTTTGGTATGAATCCTCACAGCTTATGCAGCGTATGATAAAACAGCAGAACAAAAAGGCAGAAGAAAAGATAAAGGAATTACAGGAATTTATTGCTAGGTTTTCTGCAAACAAATCCAAGTCACGGCAGGCAACTTCAAGAAGAAAGCTGCTTGATAAACTGACCCCGGAGGAGATGCCGGCTTCCTCGAGAAAGTATCCGTATATCGGCTTTACTATGGACAGAGAACCCGGCAAGGATATCCTTAAAGTGGACGGTTTGACCAAGACCGCCGATGGCGTAAAACTGCTGAATAACCTGTCGTTTACTCTGAGCAGGAACGATAAAGTTGCGATCATCGGGGAGTCTGAACAGGCTATAACTATGCTGTTCAAGATACTGATGGAGGAAGAGCAGCCGGATTCCGGCAGCTTCAAGTGGGGAAGCACCATCAGCAGGTCTTACTACCCAAAGGACAACAGCGCATACTTTAACGGCTGCGAGATGTCTATAGTTGACTGGATAAGACAGTATTCCGCCACTGAGGATACAGAGACCTATCTCAGGGGATTCTTAGGAAAAATGCTTTTTTCCGGCGATGATATCTATAAGCCTGTGAACGTGCTTTCCGGCGGCGAAAAGGCAAGATGTATGTATTCAAGAATGATGCTTTTCGGCTCTAATGTACTGCTGCTGGACAGTCCCACAGACCACCTCGATCTGGAAGCCATAACCGCTGTGAATAACGGTCTTTCGGACTTTAAAGGCGTGGTGATCTTTACTTCCCACGACCACGAGATAATGCAGACTGTGGCTAACCGCATAATAGAGATAACTCCTGACGGCTGTATCGACCGCTCAGGAACTTACGAGGAATACCTGGAATTCAGGCATGAAAAGGGCATGAAGGCTCTTACTCAGTGAAAGACCTGACTTCAGTTTGCTCAATTCTTAGCTTTTATAATAGAAAGGACAGATGAAAATGTTTAAAACCGCAGCAGTTTTTTCTGATAATATGGTGCTTCAGAGAGAAAAGAACGTCCGCATCTTCGGGACCGGCGATAACGGAACGGTCACCGTTTCTGTTATGGGCAACTCCGCCGCCGCTGAGATAATCGACGGAAAATGGACGGCGACTCTCCCGCCTATGAAAGCAGCCGATGACCTGGAGGTAACAGTCACTGACGGAACTGATACTATAATTTTCAGAAACGTTTGTATCGGCGAAGTCTGGCTGGCAGGCGGTCAGTCAAATATGGAACGTGAACTCAAGGATTCCAAAGACGGGGATAAATACCTTTCTCAGATGACCGCAGATATGCCGGTGAGATTTTATTATACAAATAAGATGAATACAGTTGAAAAGGCTGTGGAAGCCGAAAAATACGCAGGCTGGGGCGTCTGCGACCCGGAAGGCTCAAAGGCGTGGAGCGCAGTGGGATTCCACTTTGCAATGAAGCTTGCCAAGCAGCTGGGCGTGACGGTAGGTATCATCGGCTGTAACTGGGGCGGAACTTCCGCTTCCGCCTGGATAAACGAAAAGTATCTTTCCAATGATAAGGAGCTTAATTCTTACCTGGAAGATTATGAGTCTAAAAAAGAGGGAAGATCGGACGAGGAACTTGTGGCAGCCTATGAAGAATACCTTGTCCGTGAAGCGGAGTTCAACGAGAAGTCCGCCAAGCTCTACGAGAAAGATCCGGATATCAGCTGGGACGAGGTGCAGCGTATCTGCGGTCAGTGCGAATGGCCCGGACCTATGGGTCCCGCCAACCCCTACCGCCCCTGCGGATTGTATGAAACTATGCTTATGAGAGTCTGCCCTTATACCCTCAGAGGCTTTACATACTATCAGGGGGAGTCCGACGACCATAAACCGGCGCTCTACGCTAAACTGCTTGCCAGCCTTATTGACTGCTGGAGAACTGATTGGCAGGACGATAAACTTCCGTTTTTGCTGGTGCAGCTGCCCATGTTCAAGTATAAGAGCGACCCGGATTATAAGCATTGGTGTCTTATAAGAGAAGCCCAGATGAAAGTTTTCAACACGGTGAAAAACACCGGCATCGCAGTCATTACCGATTGCGGAGAACTGGATAATATCCACCCGTTCGATAAGATCCCCGTGGGCGAAAGACTGGCACTTCAGGCAATGAAACTGGTCTATGGCATAGACTGCCAGGCTTTCGGTCCGCTGTTCAGAAGCGTTTACTTTTCAGAAAATAAAGCCGAGCTTACCTTTGACCACGCAGAACAGGGCTTTGAGATAAGAGGAGAAGCTGTTACCGGCTTTGAGATGGCAGGAAGCGATAAGGATTTCAAAGAAGCCACAGCCGAGATCGCAGGTGAAAAGATAATACTCCGCGCCGATGTGAAATATCCGGCTTATGTGCGCTATGACTGGTATAACTGGATAGAACCGTCCGTGTTCGGCGCAAAGACCGGCATACCCCTTGCGCCGTTCAGGACTTCCGCTAATGACGATTGATGAAAGTGTGATGAAAATGTCCGATAGAGCTGAAAAAGCAAGACAATTGTTTCTGGAAGGCTATAACTGCTCTCAGTCGGTGGTGTGTGCGTTCGAGGACGAACCTCAGCTGGCGGCTATAGGCCACGAAACGCTTATGAGGCTGTCA
>CANRLY010000125.1 GCA_947631585.1 uncultured Clostridia bacterium | reverse complement strand
GAAAGTATCTCACACATTGATGGAAGAATAGTGGTCCTCATTATAGAAGTATCTTCGCCGAGGGGGTTTGTGATAGTAACGCAATTTCTCAGCTTGCTGTCCTGAGGAAGCCTTATCTTGTCAAGATATTTCGGAGAAATAAAGCTGTAAGTTGTGATCTCGTCAACTCCCAGAGCCAGCATAGCTTCAGTAACTTTCTTTTCAAAAGTCTGCTTTGGCGTCCGTCTTGCCTTGGCAACTCCCCTTATTATCGTTGACGGGATATTGTTATAGCCGTAAAGTCTTGCAACTTCTTCAGCGATATCAGCTTTGCACTCGATGTCAACTCTGAAATAAGGCGCAAATACCTTGCCGTCTCTGACCTCAAAGTCAAGGCTGCTGAGATATTTTATCATATCTTTTTCCGAGATATCAGTACCCAGGAATTTATTTATCCATTCAGGGTCAAAATCTACCGACCTGTGCTGAGGGTCGCCGTAATTGCAGTCGATGAAATCCCTGACGACCTCTCCTGCTCCGAGCTGCTCTACAAGCTGGAAAGCTCTCAGAAGCGCAGCTTTAGTACAGTTCGGGTCAAGACCCTTTTCATATCTTGAAGATGCGTCTGTTCTCATGCCTAACTTTTTAGCGGTAGTTCTTACAGAAGCGCCGTCAAAGCAAGCCGCCTCGAACACAACGGTGGTAGTGTCGTCCATGATACCGCTGTACTCGCCGCCCATGACTCCGGCAACTGCAACAGGCTTTTCTGAGTCGGCAATGACCAGCATTTCTTCCGAAAGCTCTCTTTCAATGCCGTCAAGAGTAGTGATAGTCTCGCCTTTTCTGGCGTTTCTGACATTGATATCAGCGCCGCTTACATATCTCAGGTCAAATGCGTGCATAGGGTGACCGTATTCCAGCATTACATAGTTTGTGATATCAACAAAGTTGTTTATCGGTCTGACGCCGCAGGCACGAAGCCTTTCTCTCATCCATCGAGGAGACGGACCTATCTTTACATTCTTGACCATTCCATATATCTGCTGCAAAGAGTAGTATTCTCAACTTTTACAGAAAGCATTTTTCCGATATCTTCGTCAACTCCGGCAAAGGTCGGTTCTTTGATATCCACAGGAATGTTGAAAGTTGCGCCTGCTTCACGGGCAAGACCTATAACAGACATACAGTCAGGACGATTGGAAGTTATTTCAAATTCTACCTTTGTATCGTTAAATCCGATAGCTTCCCTTATATCCTTGCCAAGAGTAAGGTCGCAGTCGTCGCCGAGAATGAAAATGCCGTTTTCAATAGCGTATGGGAAATCGTGTGTTGTAAGCCCAAGTTCGCCAAGGGAACACAGCATACCGTTGCTCTCAACCCCTCTGAGCTTGCCTTTTTTTATCTTGACGCCGCCCGGAAGAGTCGAGCCGTCAAGAGCCACAGGAACATACTGTCCTGCTTCCACATTAGAAGCGCCTGTAACTATCTGGATAGGTTCGCCTGCGCCTACGTCAACCATGCAGACTACCAGATGATCGGAATTTTCGTGGGGAACGACCGAAAGCAGTTTTCCCACAACTACCTTGCTTATCTCCTCTCCCTCAGTGTCGTAACGTTCAACTTTTGAGCCGCTCATTGTCATTGCCGAGCAAAATTCTTTTATACCGCACTTACAGTCAACGTAATCTGCAAGCCATCTCATTGACAGATCCATTATAATTTACCTCCGTTATAAATTTATCGGTGAATATATTTTTTCTGTTCCATCTGGTCGTTGAACCACATGATCCCGCCGTAAAAGTCTTTCCACTTTTTTACCCAGACCTCATATTTTACATTATCATTATCGGTAATTACCAGCTTTATGCCGTCTTTAACGCCGTTGGTACTGTGTATTACCGACTGCCAGCTGCTTATCTCTGAATACTTTATCATAAGTTTTGCCGACGGTATGTAAAAGTGATCTTCCAGTAAATAAAACGTGCCATAATGCAGCTTAGAATCAGCTATCTGTTCTTCCAGCTCCTCCAGTTCAAAATAAGTAAGAGCCTGAAGTCGTTTTAATATGCCGGCGTTTCTTTTTTGCTTTTTTCTGACTGAATTTATCGAAAAAAACATTATCATTCCGACTAAAAGAACAAATATCACACTGCTCACCACTGCGCCGCTGATATCGTCTCTTATCATGGCATAAACGCCGAATATCCCGAATGCCGACAGGAATATCACAAACAATACGCATAATGTAACAACAACTACATTTCCGGCAGAACTGGGTCTGAGCTTTTTATATAATTTGCAGCTGCGAATATCGTTTGCTTCCATCAGAACTGACCAAGGAACCGTGTATCGTTTTCATAAAGCAGACGCATATCGTTTATGTTGAATCTGCCCATTGTTATACGCTCAAGTCCGATACCAAAGGCAAAACCGCTGTATATTTCAGGGTCTATTCCGCAGCCTTCCAGAACTTTCGGATGGACCATTCCTGCGCCGAGAAGCTCCACATAACCTTCCTGCTTGCACATAGAGCAGCCTTCGCCGCCGCAGTTGAAGCACATGATATCTACTTCTGCCGAAGGTTCAGTATACGGGAAATGGTGAGGACGAAGCCTTATCTTGCAGTTTTCTCCGTACAGACGTTTCATAAGCAGTTCAAGAGTGCCTTTCAGGTCGCTCATGGTTATTCCCTTATCTATAACAAGACCTTCTATCTGGTGGAAAAGCGGCGAATGTGTTGCATCTACCGCATCAGAGCGGTACACTCTTCCGGGGGAGATTATCCTTATTGGGGGCTTAGTCTTTTCCATCGTTCTTATCTGAACAGAAGAAGTCTGAGTCCTCAGTACAACATTATCGTTGATATAAAACGTATCCTGCGTATCTCTTGCAGGGTGGTGCTTCGGCATATTAAGAGCCTCAAAGCAGTAATGGTCGGTCTCAACTTCCGGACCTTCCACAATGTCAAATCCCATTCCCAGAAAGACTTCTTCCACTTCCGCCAAAACCTTATTCAGCGGGTGAGCTGCGCCTATCCTGCAAGGCTTGCCGGGGAGCGTCACGTCTATAGTTTCAGCCGCAAGCTTCTTTTCGCTTTCTTCTGCGTTGATCTGAGCGGCTCTTTCTGTCAAAGCCTTTTCGATATCAGCCCTTACTTTATTTGCAAGCTGACCGATAACAGGTCTTTCTTCCGGAGAAAGGCTGCCCATCTGTTTGAGAATAGCTGTAAGTTCGCCTTTCTTGCCAAGAAACTTTACTCTTACCTCTTCGAGCTGCTTGGCGTCGCTTATATCTTCCAGCAGCTTTTTGGCAGAGACCTCAATTTTTTCAAGAGCTTCTTTCATATTAATTCTCCTTTAAATAATAGTTTTAACAGCGTTTTTAACTAAATAAAAAGCCCTGCCCCAAACTGGGACAAGACATGATCTTGCTGTACCACCCGTTTTTTTAAAGAGCCGTCACTCCCCTGTCTTTAACGCAGACACAACGTTCAGACTTACAGGCGTCTTATGACCCATTCGGTCTGACCACTCGTGAGTGAACTTCGACCCAGCCGCCTGCTTATGCCGTTTTCAGCTGGTGCGGCAATTCTCTGAAAAGCTCTGACAGGATCTACTCTCTCAGTCATAATGTTTACGATTAAGTTTAACATATTTTATTGTTATATGCAACCGTTACTCTGCTTAATTTAACAGAAATTTAACATTATCCTACCAATCATCAGTTTCGTCGTCATTGTCCTCAACGACAAGGTACTCTTTTTTGGGGTACTTGATCTTGTCGGACAGTTGGTTTATAAGAAACAGTTTAGGCTTGACATTTTCAAAATAAAGCGTCACGCTGGCGAGATTTTCAACTTTTTCTGAAACAACGCCTTTCCGTTCCGACCTTACGCCAACGGCTGCGCCCTCCCTCAGAGTCAGTATCAGACCGCCTGTCATATTCTGACTGCTGGACAGAATATCTTCATAACTGACAGTATAGCTGACAGTCGTGCCTCTGTGCGGCAGCCGCTGAGTATGTTCCAGCCTGTCGTCATAGATCAAAGTACGGGCAGGCTCATGGTAAGCCTGAGCCGCTTCCTCCAGCATAACGATCCCACTGAACGCGGTCATCAGCCCAGCCAAGGCAATAAATATCTTTACCCAGACCACCTCAGCCGCAAAGACGAAAATTACCAGCACGGCGGCAAGCACGCAATTGATAACTGCGTTTTTCCGAAGCTTTTTTGCCTGTCTTATAGTTTCGGCTCTTTTCAGCTGAGCCGTCAGTCTGTCAGTTTTTTCAGGGTATTCATACAGTAGCACTTTATCTCACCTTAGAAGAATTACAGCGGCTTTCATAAGCAGAAAACCGCTGTTGTCTTAAAAATCGTTATTTATTGTCATTATTTCTTATAGCGACCCTGCGGATCTTTCCGCTTATGGTCTTTGGAAGTTCGTCAACAAACTCAACTATTCTGGGATACTTGTAAGGTGCGGTAGCATTCTTTACATAGGTCTGGAGTTCCTTGACAAGCTCGTCAGACGGTGAATATCCCCTTGCAAGTACTATTGTTGCCTTTACAACATTTCCTCTGATCGGGTCTTTTGCGCCGGTAACGGCACATTCCAAAACAGACGGGTGCTCCATAAGAACGCTTTCGATCTCAAACGGTCCTATCCTGTAGCCTGACGCCTTGATAAGGTCGTCTGTTCTGCCCACATACCAGAAGTAGCCGTCCTCGTCTTTCCAGGCAGTATCGCCGGTGTGGTAGATATTGTCATGCCAGGAAGTCTCAGTTGCTTCGGGATTCCTGTAATACTCTTTGAACAGAGCCTTATGGTATCTTCCGTTGGTTCTTACTACCATTTCTCCGACTTCTCCCACAGGGACGCTGTTGCCGTTTTCGTCAACTATATCAACATTGTAAAGCGGAACAGGTTTTCCCATCGAGCCGGGCTTGGGTTCCATTCCGTAAAGGTTTCCTACAACAAGCACAGTCTCAGTCTGACCGAATCCCTCCATCAGTTTAAGACCTGTGTATTCATAAAACTTGTTGAAAACTTCCGGATTAAGAGCTTCGCCTGCAATTGTAGCGTATTTAAGATGTGAAAGATCGTAGTTTTCGATACCTTCTTTAATAAAGAAGCGGTACATCGTCGGAGGTGCGCAGAAAGAAGTGATCTTGTAATCCTGGATAACTTTCAGCATTTCAGCTGGTTTAAAACGATCAAAGTCATAAATGAACTCTGTTGCGCCGCAGGTGAGCTGACCAAACAGCTTGCCCCATGCGCATTTGCCCCAGCCTGTGTCTGAAACTGTCAGGTGAAGAGTACCGTCGCTGACATGATGCCAATGCTTGGCGGTTATGATGTGAGCTGCTGAATAATAGTAGCTGTGAAGCACCATTTTAGGATAGCCCGTAGTGCCGGAACTGAAATAAAGCAGCATAGGCTCATCGACCTTGGTATCAACTCTTTCAAGAGTTTTCGGATACTTATCTATCTCAGGCAGGAAATCCGTCCAGCCGTCCTTGCTGCCATGTGTAATGA
>CANRLY010000124.1 GCA_947631585.1 uncultured Clostridia bacterium | reverse complement strand
CTCTTTCAGTGAAAAACGGCGACCCGTGCAGCCTTACCGCCATCAGTATGGGAAGTCACACCGCCACCCACTGCGACGCTTTTTCTCACTTTCTTGCCGACGGCGTCACTGTGGATAAACTCCCCCTGGAACATTTCTTCGGCAGGGCGGCAGTGTTGGATATCGAGGTTATGGACGGGCTCATCAGCGTACAGAAGCTGAGGGAGCAGCTTTCCGATGTTCGGGACGTGAATATACTTCTTCTCAGGACAGGCCATGAAAAACTCTGCGGCACGCCGGAGTATTTCAGCTTCGTTCCTGCCTTTGACCAGCCGGTATCGGGCGTTCTTGCCGAAAAAGGCATTATAACTATCGGGGTGGACTTTCCGTCCGTTGAGGGCGCTGACGGCCCCAGGTCTGCTCACCTCGATCTGCTTTCAGCTTCCATAGCGATCGTTGAAGGGCTTGTCAATATGGATAAACTCACTGAAAAATATTTCACTTTCTGCGCCATGCCACTGAAACTCAGCGGCTGCGACGGCTCTCCGGTCAGGGCGGCAGCGATACTCTGAACGCTGCTATGGATAATCCGCCGCTGTCAGGAAAAGCTAAATCAAAGGCTTTTCGGAGGTGTGCTTATGGCGTTTGTGAAGAATATCTTTCTTAAAGCCGGTAATTATCTGCTGATAATTATCGGCGCTGTTGCGTATGGGGCGGGAGTGGGACTTTTCCTTGAACCCTACCATATCGCTCCGGGCGGCGTGACGGGAATATCCATCATGGTCTCGAATTTTACAGGCATTTCCACTGGTGCGCTTATCCTGCTTATAAACCTGCCGCTGCTCCTGCTGGCGCTTGTTAAAATGGGTGGGGAGTTTTTTGTAAAGACCCTTGTTGCCACGGCGGTAGCTTCGGCGGCTATCGACCGGTTTTCGCAGTTGGGCGCAGTCTGCTCCGAAAGAATGATCTCTGCGTTTGCAGGAGGTGCGCTGATGGCGGCTTCTATGGGACTTATCTTCCGCTGCGGCGGAACTACCGGCGGCTCTGATATAGTGGTAAGACTTCTCAGACGCAGATATCCCCATATCAAGTCGGGAACTGTCTTTCTTGTGATAGACGGTATTATCTCGGTGACTTCCGGCTTGGTTTTCAGAAATCTCGAAGTCGCCCTTTATGCGCTTTCAGCCCTTACCGTTTCATCAAAGGTGCTGGACTTCGTGCTGTATGGCACAGACGAAGCGAAACTTGTGTTTATTTTCAGCGAAAAAAGCGGACTTATCATGGAAAAGATACTGAGAGACCTGGACGCCGGCGCAAGCTTTATCACAGGAAACGGCGGCTATTCCGGCAGGGAAGAGCATATAATCATGTGCGCTCTTAAAAAACCACGCCTTGGCAAATTGTCAGATATTGTCAAGGAAACTGACGGCAGCGCATTCATGGTGGTGTCCTCGGCAACTGAAATATACGGCGTGAACTTTAAGGGCTATAGCTCCTCACGATTGTGAAAAATATGAGCTTTGGGTGAAAATTTCCGCCGGTATTTGACAAATCTCCCCTTTGGTGCTAAAATGTTATTTAGATGAAATGCAGCAGGTTGGTTTAAGGAGAATTTTGATGTTATCGGATAAATTTAGGGGAGCTGTCTTTGATTTTGACGGAACGCTTGCCGATTCGCTCCATGTCTGGTCTGATATAGACGAAAAATTCATGGCAAAAAGAGGATTGACCGTCCCGAAGGATTACTTTATGAGCGTGGCTTCTATGGATCTGTCCGAAGCGGCGGTCTATACCATAGAACTTCTGGGACTGAACGAATCCCCTGAAGCTGTGATACGGGAATGGTGCGGTATGGCTCAGTATGAGTACGAGCATAATGTGTTTCTTAAAGCCGGCGCAAAGGAATTTGTGAGTTTTCTCCGTGAAAACGGCATAAAAACTGCCATCGCCACCGCCAGTGCGGAAAGCTTCTTTCTTTCGGCTCTTAAAAATAATAACGCCGGTGCGCTGTTTGACGCTTACGCAACCACTGCGGAAGTCGGCAGAGGAAAAGGCTTTCCCGATGTGTACGACCTTGCGGCAAAACGTATAGGCTGTGCGCCGGGGGAATGTTTGGTCTTTGAGGATATCGCCGCCGGGATAAAAGGCGCAAAGGACGGCGGCTACATAGCAGTCGGGGTGTACGACTCACGCTCCGCCGGCGACGAGAGGGAGATCAAACGCCTTGCCGATATGTATGCCGAGGATTATTTTCAGCTTAAAGAAAAATTCAGTTCTGTTATGAAATGCAAATAACGCCGGTCTGTAGAAAAGAAAGGAGAAAGTTATGACTGACGAAATTATCAACTGGGGCGTTATCGGCACAGGAAGAATAGCTGACTCTGTTTCACAGGCGATAAATTATACCGACGGCGCAAAACTGTTGGCAGTCGCATCCAGAAATATGAGCACAGCTATGGAATTTGCCGATAAACACGATATCCCGAGGGCTTATCAGGGCTATGAGGAATTGTGCAAGGACAAGGACATAGATATCGTTTATATCGCCACGCCTACCTCCTGCCACTATGAAAACGCCATGATGTGCCTGGAACACGGCAAGAACGTCTTGTGTGAAAAATCCGTTACCGCCGACAGCCGCCAGCTTTCGCAGATCATAGGTCTTGCCAAAGAAAAAGACCTGTTCTTTATGGAGGCAATGTGGATGAAATGCCTTCCGTCTTTCAGACAGGCTCTCAGCTGGGCAAAGCTTGGAAAGATAGGCAATATCAGAATGATAAAGGCGGATTTTTCAAATATAGTTCAGTTCGACCCCAAAGACAGGCTTTTTGATAAGCAGTTGGGAGCAAGCGCTCTCCTTGACCTGGGAGTCTACCCGATAACGCTGTTTGAGGCGTTTTTGGGAAATACACCGTCTGCTGTCAGAAGCAGCCTTTTTGTGGGACGGGCAGGAACCGATTCTGATGGTCAGGTGACCCTTGAGTACGAAAACGGCGCATTTGCAGTAACTGTTTTCGGCTATGATATAGAAAACAATAACAATGCCGTCATAGTGGGCGATAAGGGCAGGATAGTTTTCGGGGACTGGTTTTTCTGCTCCGGCGAAGTTGCCCTTTACGATGATATGGCTCAGTTGGTGGAGAAAAAAAGCTTCCCCCACCTGTGCAACGGCTATGAGTATGAGATAATGGAAGCTTGCAGATGCCTGCATGAGGGCAGAAAAGAAAGCTGGCTCGTGCCTCTTTCGGATACGGAAGCGGTCATGGATATAATGGAAAAAGTCCTTGAACAGAACGGACTGTAAAGTCTGTTTTTCAGCAGCGTGAGTTTTGCACTGACGGTCATAATGTGCTATTAACGCCCGTATTATGTATCGGGCAACATAGATCAAACGGAGGTATGATATATGGCTGATAATGCGGTCATTCTTGCCGCAGGTTATGGCAAGCGTATGAAAACCGATATTCCCAAAGTGCTTTGCGAGGTGCTGGAGACCCCGATGATACGCTGGGTGCTAAACGCTTGCGAGGCTGCCGGTGTTGAAAATATATACGTTGTGAAAGGCTATGGGGCTGAGATGCTGGACGAGTACCTTGGCGGCAAGTATGAAACTGTCATGCAGAAAGAACGCCTTGGCACAGGTCATGCGGTAATGCAGGCGATGGAGCTTCTTAAAAAAGACCCTGACGGCAATACCCTGGTGCTTTGCGGAGATGCTCCTTTTATGGATAAGGAAACTATTTCTGCCGCCCTTGAAGCCCACCGTTCCCAGGGGAACGCCGTGACCGTGGTCACCGCTGAACTTGACGAACCTTTCGGCTATGGCAGGATAGTCAGAAGCGAAAACGGCATTTCTGCCATAGTTGAGGAAAAAGACGCCACTGCGGAGCAAAAGAAAATCAAAGAAGTAAGTTCTTCCTGCTATTGGTTCTCAACAAAGGCTCTGTGCGATGTTCTGCCTGAGATAACTGCCAATAATGCCCAGGGGGAGTATTACCTGACCGACTGCGTGGAACTTATCCTGAAAAAAGGTCTGCGTGCATCGGCTTACATCGCAGACGACCCCAAAGTAGTCATGGGCGCAAACGACCGCAGGGCATTGCTGGAACTTAACGAGATCGCCCGCCGTGACGTTATCGGCAAGCACCTGGATAACGGCGTGGAATTTGTCTGTACCGACGGTATCATAATTTCTCCGGAAGTCAGCATCGGGCAGGGAACTAAGATACTTCCCGGAGTTATACTCAGGGGAAAAACTTTCATAGGCAGCAACTGCGTGATAGGTCCTAACTGCATTATCGAAGATACTGCCGTGGGAAACGGCGTTGTACTTAATAACGTGCAGGCTTACCAGTCTGTGGTGCTGGACAACGCAAAGATAGGTCCTTTCGTCCAGCTCAGACCCGGCACACATATCGACGAAGGCGTCAAGATAGGCGATTTCGTTGAGATAAAAAATTCCACCATCGGCAAGAAAACCGCTATTTCCCACCTGACCTATGTGGGCGACAGCGAAGTCGGCGAAAACGTCAATATGGGAGGCGGCTGCGTTACCTGCAACTATGACGGCGAAAGGAAGTTCAAAACGGTCATCGGCAACAACGCCTTTATCGGCTGCAATACAAATCTGGTTGCGCCGGTAACTATCGGGGAAGGCGCATATACCGCAGCAGGCTCTACTATCACCAGCGACGTGCCGTCAGGTGCGCTTGCCATCGAGCGTGGCAGAACTACGATAAAACAGGATTACGCCGTCAAGAAGCTGAAAGCCCGAACAGATAAATTCAAAAATTCCCAGTGAAATATAAATACCGTCCGTTCATTTGCTGAGCGGGCGGTAATTTTTTTCGTTTGTTCTTCCCAGAATGTAATCTGTGGAAACATTGTAAAAGTCGGCAAGGATAAGCAGGTGTTCAACGGGAATGGTGAGAACACCTCTTTCATAACGGGAATACACAGTCTGGCTGGTAAAAAGAAGCTCTGCGACCTGCGTTTGATTCAGTTCAGCATCTTCACGCAGATCTCTTAAACGTTGAAAATACACAAAGTCCACCTCGATTTTTTGTGTAAAAAGTCAAAATTTGTTTTAGTACCAAATGGTACTATTGACTTTATCACAATTGTTTGTTACAATATCTATGTTAGTACTTATAAGTACTAAACTTCGGCTGTTATGGAGGAAAGGTCATGTATTGTGTCAAATGTGGAAAAGAAAACAAAGACGGTTCTAAATTTTGTGTGAATTGCGGCTGTTCGTTGACAAATGGCAATCAAGGTCTATTATCCGGGACAGTCAGTTATGAAAATACATATTCGGGGGTGAGAAATATGGAGAATAAAAGCGTAGGTCTGGCGGTGGCATCTATGGTTCTGGGAATAGTGTCGCTGTTGTTGGTGTGCGTGCCTGTCGTACCTATAATATGTGCTGTGCTTGGTCTTATACTGGGAGCGGCAAGCCTTGCTACTAAAAAGGGTGGAAAAGGTATGGCAATAGCAGGTCTTGTCACAAGTATAATCGGAGCGGTTCCGGCAGTGATAGTAGCCGTTACAGGTGCTTCACTTAT
>CANRLY010000123.1 GCA_947631585.1 uncultured Clostridia bacterium | reverse complement strand
TCGGTTCGTTTGCGCTGCCTAATTATGTGGAGGAGCTGCTGAGAGATGTTGAATAAGAACGTTCAGACTTTTATCGGCTGCGACGGCGAATACGGTGACAGCAAGATAGTTTTATTCGGGGCGGGATTTGACGGAACTACCAGTTTCCGTGCGGGGACGAGGTTTGCCCCTGCCGCCATAAGAAACGACAGCTTCGGGCTGGAGACATACAGTCCCTATCAGGACAAGGATATGACGGACTATTCGTATTTTGACAGCGGAGATCTGGAACTTCCGCTCGGGAACACGGAGCGTGTTCTGGAGGACATAGAAAAGCGTGCCGATATTATTTTAAGGGACGGAAAGCTGCCTTTTATGATAGGCGGTGAACATCTGGTCACGCTGGGAGCGGTAAGGGCGGCTGCAAAAAAGTACAGCGATATCCACATACTTCATTTTGACGCTCATGCCGATCTGAGGGAAGATTACCTGGGAGAAAAGCTGTCCCACGCCTGCGTTTTAAGAAGATGCTGGGAGTTGGTGGGAGACGGCAGGATATTTCAGTTTGGCATAAGGAGCGGAGACCGTGAGGAGTTCGTTTTTGCAAAAGAGCATACTTTTATGCAGAAATTTGACTTCAGCGGTCTGGAAAATGCGGTATCTTCACTTAGAGGGAAAAAAGTTTATCTTACTGTAGACCTCGATGTGCTTGACCCGTCAATTTTTCCGGGAACCGGTACTCCGGAGGCCGGCGGCGTGACTTTTGACAGTCTCAGGGAAGCTGTTACTCTTGCCTGCTCTGAGCTTGACATAATAGGCTGCGATGTGAATGAGTTGAGCCCTCCCTACGACCAGAGCGGAGTTTCCACGGCAGTCGCCTGCAAGGTCATAAGAGAAATGCTGCTGGCGTTGTCATAACTTCATCAATAAATAAGGAGTGTTGAAATATGGGTAAATGTATGATAATCGGCTGCGGAGGAGTCGCCTCCGTGGCGATACACAAATGCTGTCAGAACAGCGAGGTGTTCGAGGGGATAATGATCGCCAGCCGCACCAAGTCAAAGTGCGACGCTCTCAAAGAAAAATTGCAGCCGACCACGAAAACGGTCATCGAAACGGCGCAGGTCAACGCTGACAATGTTGACGAGCTTATCGCTCTTATAAATTCCTACAAGCCGGACGTGGTGCTGAATCTGGCTCTGCCCTATCAGGATCTTACCATCATGGACGCTTGTCTGGCAACTAAGGTACATTACGTTGACACGGCTAACTACGAACCTGTGGACACCGCAAAGTTTGAGTACAAGTGGCAGTGGGCTTACCGGGAGAGATTTGAAAAAGCCGGTATCACGGCTCTTCTGGGAAGCGGATTTGACCCGGGCGTTACGGGAGTTTTCTCGGCGTATGCTATGAAGCACCACTTTGACGAGATAAATTACATCGATATTCTGGACTGCAACGGCGGAGACCACGGTTATCCGTTTGCAACCAATTTCAACCCGGAGATAAACATTCGTGAGGTTTCCGCAAAAGGAAGCTACATCGAGGACGGCAAGTGGGTAGAGACCGAACCTATGGAGATAAAGCGTGTGTACAACTTCAAAGGGGTGGGAGAAAAGGATATGTATCTGCTCCACCACGAGGAGCTGGAGTCCCTTGCTCTGAACATCAAAGGCATAAAAAGGATACGTTTCTTTATGACTTTCGGGCAGAGCTATCTCACTCACCTGAAATGCCTTGAAAACGTGGGCATGACTTCCATCGAGCCTATAATGTACGAGGGAAAAGAGATAGTTCCTTTGCAGTTTTTGAAAGCCGTTCTCCCCGACCCTGCCAGCCTTGGTCCCAGGACTGTGGGCAAGACCAACATAGGCTGCATTTTCAGGGGCAAAAAAGACGGCAAGGATAAGAATTACTATCTTTACAACATCTGCGATCATCAGGAGTGTTACAAGGAAGTGGGTTCGCAGGCGATATCCTACACCACGGGCGTTCCTGCTATGATAGGCGCAATGATGATAATGACCGGAAAATGGAACAAAGCCGGAGTTTACAACATCGAGGAGTTCGACCCAGACCCATTTATGGAAGCTCTCAACAAGTGGGGGCTTCCCTGGGAGGAGGACTTTGATCCGGTACTTGTGGACTAACGATAAGGAGGTTATTTTATGGAAATCGAAGAAATGCTCAGAGGTTTTATAGAGCCCGAAGAGGACTACATTATTTACACAAATTTTACAGGCACGCTTAATGCTTCGGTCATTGAAGGCAGGATAACCGAGATCGGCAAAGGCTGCATAAAGGTAAAGGACAAGACCGAAAACGTAAGTATCCTGAATCTGGCAAACGTTATTCGTATTCGGGAATACCCCAAAAACAAAAACGGCAAAAAGAAAGCAATTTTTGATTAAGCTATGATGATAAACGATATCAAGACGAAACTGCCAACCCCCTGTTACGTTATCGACGAGGGGAAGCTGATACGAAATCTGGAAATTCTCCGTGGGGTTGAGGAGCGCACCGGCTGCAAAATTCTTTTGGCGCAGAAGGCGTTTTCCTGCTGGCGGCTATATCCGCTCATCGGGCAGTATCTCAGCGGAACGGCGTGCAGCGGTCTGTTCGAGGCTAAGCTTGGGCGTGAGCATATGGGCAAGGAAAACCACGTTTTTTCCGCCGCTTACAGAAAAAGCGAAATAGACGAGATAGTCGGGTTATGCGACCACGTTATATTTAATTCCATCTCACAGCTGGAGAAATACCGAAATAAAGTTCTTTCCGGCGGAAAGAAGATAGGTCTAAGGATAAACCCGGAGTTTTCCACCCAGCAGGGTCACGAGATATACGACCCTTGTTCGGCTGGTTCAAGGCTTGGGATAAGGCGCAAGGACTTCCCCGACCAATTGCCGGAGGGGGTCAGCGGTCTGCATTTCCACACGCTTTGCGAGCAGGATTCAGACGCTCTGGAGGTCACTTTAGAGGAAGTTATAAGAAAGTTTGGCGAATTTCTTCCAAAGCTGGAATGGATAAACTTTGGCGGAGGTCACCACATCACAAGAAGTGGTTATGACATTCAGCGGCTTGAGCGGTGCATAAGGCTTATGCAGGACAAGTTCGGGCTGGAAGTATACCTTGAGCCTGGCGAAGCGGTCGCTTTAAACGCAGGATATCTTATTACGCAGGTACTTGACATTACGCAGCAGGACATTCCGACGGCAATACTGGACACTTCCGCCGCTTGTCATATGCCGGATGTACTTGAAATGCCCTACAGACCGCCGCTTTACGGTTCGGGGGAAGTCGGAGAGAAGCAGTTTATCTACAGGCTGGGTTCTCAGACCTGTCTTGCAGGAGACGTTATCGGGGAATATTCCTTTGACGAGGAGCTGAAAGTCGGAGACAGGCTGGTTTTTGAGGACATGGCGATCTATTCGATGGTGAAAAACAACACTTTCAACGGTATGCCCCTGCCGGACATTTATTTACTGGGCAGAAGCGGCGTTCCGGAGCTATTAAAGAGCTTCGGGTACGAGGACTTCAAAAGCAGGCTATAAAAAAGCTCCCGATCTGCGGAATGCAGGTCGGGGGTTTTCTTTTTTCAAGTACATTGCTGTGGGAAATTTGCACACAAAAAAACCGCCCTCGTGGAGCGGTTTATATAAGAATGGTTATCCGGCGGGCGTCGCCTCTCCCGCATCTCTCGGTTCACCCTGTCATACCATCGGCGTGTGGTCGCAACGAAATTTACCACCTCGGATAACCTTTCTTACATTATCATTATACCACCTATTTCAGGATTTGTAAAGAGGGGATTTGAATTTGATGTTTGGCAGTCATTGATCATACCGGCAAATTCATCTCCTGCGGGTGATAGTCTGCCGGTGGAAATTGTTTGAAAAATAACAGAAAAATATGTAAAAAATCATTGACAACGGCAAAAAGGAGTAGTATAATTTAAATAGAAGATTTTGGCTTAATATGGTATATCCAGAAAGAATGGTGATTCCAATGCAGAGATAAAATATGTATAACGTTAATGATACTATTTACTTAAAAAATTACAATAATGAAAGGAAGTTATAATTATGAACAGAATCATTAAAAGAGCTATTTCTTTAGTAACAACGCTCATCATGGTATCCTCGATAGCAGTCAACGCTAGTGCCGTCACATCGCCATCTTATTCTTGGTCACTTACTTCTAAAACTTCCCCCGGTGCACCAACAAATGCAAATCGCATGTCAATATCCGAAACTCGTACAAATGAATATAATGGAACTATACACTACTTCACAAGTGATTGCAAATCGTTTTCAAGTAACGAAAACAACAACGGTGAAACTGCAAGAGTAAGATATTGGACTTATATAGTCGATGTCGATAATAAGACCGTTATAGGAGGTATGGCGGCAAAATATCATATGAAATCTGGGTCGTCTACTAAAACTAAGCTAAATGTTGATTTTAAATATGGTATGTATGCACATGTTGAGTACAGATTGGATGAGCCTGCAAGTGGTGCAGTACTGGCATCTATGTCTGGTACATACCAATTTTCAAGCTGAACTTACGGTCATCATCAAGCTTTAACATTATAGAATATTAAGAAAGGAGCCAGCAAAATGAAAAAATTAACTAAAAAAACAAAAATCATTTTATTAGTTATCGCAATTATTATCGTTAGTCTGATCGCTGTATTTGTGATCTCAAAATTACTAAACAAAAGCGATTTCCATTTTAAATACGCCAGCTTGGACAAAGTTCTTGAAAGCCAGGAAGATGTTCTCGGAAACAAATACGACAACCTCATACTGCCTGATAAGATCGCAGCTGTTTATCCAAAAAAATTATACGATTATTACAGTTCAGGGACAAAAAGAGACACAAGCGATGAGGCTCTTGATAAAGCATATTCATTTATCAATGTTTTCACTGGCGGCATTATCGAAAAGTCAGATATTTACATTGATGATACGAACTGTTTTCGATTTGAACCTGATGAGGAAAACGGAAAGAATTTTATCGGATTTATTGACAGCAACGGAATGTGTGATATAACAAGCCTTGAAGCTTTAGATGAAAGAGCAAATTCGACCGGAGTGGCTGACACGATCTACTTGCGGTACGGTGAAAGCGCAGACGTAACTTATGATGTTTGCGGAGAACAGTATTCTGTTGCGGACGCAGTTGCATATTGTGAAAGATACCTGGAAGAAATTAATTATTTACAGTATTTTGACGGCAATGTAGAATTAGTGCCAAGTTTTGTTCAGGTGACAAAAACAGCAGGTCCCAAAGATTTCGTTGCCGATCCGGACGGTCCTGTGATGGACACTAATTATTACTATGTTTTTTATGACGTGTATATTGACGGAGTGCCTCTTAACGATGCCGGAAGAACCAGTTATGATAATCCGTATTTTTTAAATACCACACTTGTGCTCCAGGTAGATAAAAAAGACCACATTGGTAATATCGTCAGACGTGCGCTGATGATCCCAGAAGAAAAAACTGAATTAAAAGGCAGATTTGTCACCCTTGAGTCAGCGCTGGAAAACGTCTCTAAAT
>CANRLY010000122.1 GCA_947631585.1 uncultured Clostridia bacterium | reverse complement strand
ACTATCTTTCTGAGGAATTTTATATCGTCTCCCCTGCGTTTTACCGCAACGCTAAAATTCTTCACTCCCACAAGCTCGTCCTCCAGCGATATAAGCTCATGATAGTGAGTTGCAAAAAGGGTCTTACAGCCCAGCGAACGGGAGGTAGATATATATTCCGTGACCGCCCTTGCGATACTTATTCCGTCAAAAGTTGAAGTTCCTCTTCCGACCTCGTCCAGTATCACAAGGCTGTTTTTGGTGGCGTATCTGAGAATATCGGCGACTTCCGCCATTTCCACCATGAAAGTGGATTGTCCTGCGGTAAGATCGTCAGACGCCCCCACTCGTGTGAATATCTGATCGACCACCGAGATCTTTGCGTAGTCAGCCGGCACAAAGCAGCCTATCTGCGCCATAAGGGTTATCAGTGCGACCTGCCGCATATATGTGGATTTTCCCGACATATTCGGTCCGGTGATTATAGCCGTTCTGTTTGCCGAAAGATCCAGATAGGTGTCGTTTGGAACGAACATTTCGTCTTTCTGCATTAGTTCGACTACCGGGTGTCTGCCGTTTTTTATGGTGATAGTGCCGTCTATGGCTATTTCCGGCTTGCAGTAGCCGTTCTTCACCGAAGCCGCCGCAAAAGAGCAAAGCACGTCCACAGAGGCGACCGAAGTAGCGGTCTCCTGCACCAGTCTTAGCTGAGTTGACAAGAACTCCCTGATCTCGGTGAATATTTCCTGTTCCAGGCTGACGACCTTATCCGAAGCGCCCAGTATGGTATTTTCCGCCACTTTCAGGTCGTTGGTTATGTATCTTTCGCAGTTGGCAAGGGTCTGTTTTCTCACAAACCGTTCCGGTACAAGGTCAAGGTAAGACCTTGTGACTTCTATATAGTACCCGAACACCTTATTATAGCCTATTTTAAGGTTCTTGATACCGGTAGCTTCCCTTTCTTTGACCTCGATATCCTCGATTATCCCCTTGCCGCCGGAAATGATATTTCTCAGTTCGTCAAGCTGTTCGTTGAAGCCGTCCTTGATGACTCCGCCGTCCTTGACGTTGGCGGGAGGTTCGTCCACTATGGCGTTTTCCACCAGATTGGAGACAGCCTCCAGCGTTGATATGCTGTCAGACAGCTTTTTCAGCAGTTTGGAACTAAAGCCGGACAGTATATTTTTTATACCGGGAAGCGCAAGCGCAGTTACCGAAAGGGCTTTAAGGTCCCTTGGGGTAGCGGTCTTATACATTACCCTTGTCATGAGCCTTTCCAGGTCGTAGACGCCGGACAGCGCCTGAGTCAGTTCGCCCAGTTCGACAGGAGACAAGGTGAACTGCTCCACCGCATCGAGCCTGTCTATTATTGCGGCAGGGCTGACCAGCGGCTGCTCGATATAAGCTTTGAGCATACGTTTTCCCATGGAAGTTTTAGTATGATCCAAGACCCACAGCAGAGAGCCTTTTTTCTCCTTGCTCCGCATAGTTTCTGTAAGTTCCAGATTTCTTCTTGCGGTAAAGCCGATAGTCATTATCGGTTCGCTGTCGTGGCAGTGTATCTTGGAAAACCTGCTTATCATGGCTTTCTGGGCGTTGCTGATATAGTTGAACAGTCCTGTCACAGCAAAAGCAGCTGCGGAATTTTCCTCCACGCCCAGTTCCTTATAGCTTTCTGCGGAAAACTGTTTCAGCACCGCTTCTGAATGTATCTCAGGAGAGAAGTCGTCCTCTTCCAGCAGCTGTGCCGCCGGTCTGAGCTTATCCTTTACGAAGCTGTTAAGTTCCTTATTTCCCAGAAATCCATCGTTGAAAAGCAGTTCAGACGGCGAAAACCTTGAAAGTTCGTTGATTGCGGAAGCGGTCATATCCTTGCCGGAAACATTGAAAAGGTGTACTTCCCCGGTAGAGATATCCGCAAAGCAAAGCGAACACTCCTTGCCTTTGCCGTAAAATGCGCAGATATAGTTATTGGTAGTCTCATCGAGAAGGGAGCTTTCTATAAGAGTACCGGGAGTGACCACCCTGATGACCTCTCTGGGGACAAGTCCCTTACAGGTCGCCGGGTCGGCGGTCTGTTCGCATATCGCCACCATATAGCCTTTTTCGATAAGGCGTTTAAGGTACATATCGCAGGCATGGTACGGTATCCCGCACATAGGCGCACGTTCAGAAAGACCGCAGTCTTTTCCGGTAAGCGTCAGTTCCAGCTCACGGGAAACGGTCACTGCGTCGTCGAAAAACATTTCGTAGAAGTCGCCCAGTCTGAAAAACAGTATATGCTTTTTATATTTAAGTTTGATCTCCACATACTGCCGCATTGCAGGGGACAGATCTTCTATGTTTATATCCGCTAGTCTCACTCTTTTTCACTCCCTGATGATTTGTGCGTATCAGTGGCAGCCGGAACAGCTTGAGCAGCTGCCTGAGCAGTGGGGCGGCTCTTCAGGGCAAGTCATGGGGTCCTCGCCGTTTGCAGCCATGGTAATGATATAATTTACCGAATTGAGTACTTTGTCCAGCTTTTCCCTGGCGGCATTATAGTTTGCCATGGAATGTCTGGACATTATCCTGCCGTAAAGCTCCCTGATATCGGCATCCAGCCTTTTCATAGTATCAGCATCCTTATCGTCTTTTGACATCTCAGCGTTCAGTTCTCTTCTCAGGTCGTTGAACTTCATTATCATCTCCTGAAGTTCCTTATCATTGTCGTTTTCTTCCTTTGCAGCAACGAAAGTCTTATAGGTCTCGTCCTGCTGGATAGCAGTTCCCAGCTGCCTTGCAAGTTCGATAACATTCATTTTCTATAACTCCTTTAAATTATTATTATTTTATCTTATCCGAAGATCTCTCCGGCAAGCGCCCAGTTCATAGCCTTTGTTATCCTGACGTCCACAAACTCCCCTATCAGCGACGTATCGCCGGCAAATTCCACGATCAGTCCCTCGTCGGTCCTGCCGCTGAGGAGCTGTTTATCGGAAGAGCTTACGCCGTCCACCAGCACTTCTTTTATCTTTCCCACAAAGCGGTCGTTTATCTTCTGGGAAGTCTCACGCTGTTCAAGCAGCAGTTCCCTCAGCCACAGACCTTTTTCTTTATCGGAAATATCGTCTTTCATCTCTGCGGCTTTAGTGCCGGTGCGCTTTGAGAACACAAAAGAGAAAACGTTATAGAATCCCACCTTTGCCAGCAGGTCGGCTGTCTGCCGGAACTCCTCGTAAGTCTCCCCGGGGAAGCCTACTATTATATCGGTAGAAAAGCAGAAGTCAGGCGACTTTTCCCTTGCGTAGTCTATTATTTTCAGGTAATCTTCCACTGTATACTTACGGTTCATAAGTTTAAGTATCCTGTTGCTTCCGCACTGTACCGGCAGGTGCAACTGCTTACAGATATGCCTGCTCTGAACTATCGTATCTATAAGTTCACGGCTGGCGTCTTTCGGGTGGGAACTCATGAACCTGACCCTGAAATGCCCGCCTATACGGTCTATTTCTTTTAAGAGGTCGGCAAAGCCATAGGCGTAGGAATTTACATTCTGCCCAAGGAGCGTGATCTCACGGCAGCCCTGTTCCACCAGCCCTCTGACCTCGCCGATGACCGCTTCCGGCTTTCTGCTCCTCTCCCTGCCCCTGACATACGGTACTATACAGTAGGTGCAGAAATTATTGCAGCCATACATTATCGGGACGGTGGCTTTTATCTTATTGTTGCGCAGCTGTACCAGTTCCTCGTTGATAGCGTCGGTGTCGCCCCCAAGGTGGAAAAGCCGCACCTTTTCGGTAAGCAGCCTGTCAAGCAGCTCAAAAAGGTCGCCGTAAGCGTATGTTCCGAACACAAGGTCCACCTGTTTGTAAGACTCTTTTATCTTTTGGCAGACGGTTTCCTGCTGCGCCATACAGCCGCATATCCCAATAATAGTATCAGGGCGGCGTTCTTTAAGTTTTTTAAGGCTTCCGACTGCCCCGAACACTCTGTCCTCGGCATTTTCCCTGACAGCGCAGGTGTTAAGTATGACCAGGTCGGCGTTTTCAGCGCTGTCTGTAAAGCCGTATCCGGCACGCCTGAGCATTTCCATTATCTTTTCGCCGTCGGAAACATTCTGCTGGCAGCCGTATGAATGGAGATAGCAAAGAGGCTGTTTGTCTCCATATCTCCGGGAGATGGTATCTCTCAATTTTTCAAGCGACAGTTCCAGCCGCCGGTCTTTATAGACTTTAGTATCTTCCAAATCAAAGCTCCTATAACACAATTTACAGCAGCCGCACCGACTGCCCATGCTTAAAATTATTATAACACACATCTAAAGATATTTCAACACTTTTCGCACACAAAAATCAAATATCTCTAATTTAAAAAAATCCCTGCTGTTTCATTTCATGATGTTGCAATCGGACGAATTATGTGTTACAATTAGAACAGCCGCTGCCGAAGCTTATGGTTTCAGGCAGCATAAAAGTCGTTTTCTGAGGGTGATAGGGTGGAACATTACATAAAACTGAATAATATGGGAAGATTTTTCAACGTTCCGTGCTCCGTTGCCGATGATTTTCTCAAAAACACCGACGGCAACTACATAAAAGTGCTGCTGTGCGTGCTTTCATGGGGAGGCGGAAAGTTCACCGACGAGCGGATAGCCCAGCTTACCGGTCTTGACCGGCAGACTGTGAGCGACGCCCTTATCTACTGGAACGACAAGGAAGTGATAAGCCTTTCGGAGGTAAAGACGTTCGTGGGGTTTGCGGTCTCGCCGGAATACGAGAAAAAGCAGGCTCTTGCAAAGGCGGCGGAACTATCGTCCGCTGAGAAAAGCCGCAGCGAATCGGTCGCTTACACGCCTGCTGAGATAGCTTCCAGGATAAGTTCAGACCCGGCGCTGAAAAATTTCTTTGACAACGTTCAGAACGTACTGAACAGGACGCTCAATTACACTGAGCAGAGGGGTTTCATCTACATATACGAATACTACGGGTTCAGCGCATCTTCAATGCTCCTTATCGCCGAATACTGCCAGAAGCTGGGCAAATCCAGCATTTCTTACATAAAAACGGTAGCCGGCAGTTTCTTTGAGCAGGATATAGTTTCTTTCAGCGAAATAGAAAAGCACATAATCCTGCTGGAAGCACGGCACAAGTACGAAAACCGCATAGCGGCGGCTTTCGGGATAACCACCAAGCTCACTTCCGCCCAAAAGAAGCACATCGACAGCTGGGACGGCATGGGGATACCTGTAGATATGGCGGAATATGCTTACGAACTTTGCGTTGACAACACGGGGAAGTTAAGTTTTAACTATATAAACAAGATATTGCAGAACTGGCATCAGTCGGGGATAACCACTCTGGAGCAAGCCAGGCAGCAAAGTCTTTCGCACACGGCAGAAAGAAAAGGCGGCAGCAAGTCGTCATTTGATGTGGACGAGATAGACCAGTTCCAGAAAAACTTCCTGCTGGATCAGAATGAAGTCAAGACTTAGGAGGTCGGGTCATGAGATACAATGCAGATCTTTACGAAAAGACCAGCGCACAGATAGCCGACAGGTATGACGCCGCTTTGGAACTGCATGACAGGCGGGTCGAG
>CANRLY010000121.1 GCA_947631585.1 uncultured Clostridia bacterium | reverse complement strand
GATAAGGCGTTTTATATCTATCGCCGCTTCGTTCACCAGAATGTCGGTGCTTTGGGGGTCGTTTTCAAAACCGCCAGCAACAAAAGTATCTTTCTTGTGAAATTCCGGGCTGTCGGAGGGACTGTTGTAAACTCCGGCGATACCGCCCTGAGCCAGAGCGGAGTTGCACAAAGTGAGTTCGCTTTTGGCAGCGAGCAGCACATTCAGCGAAGGGTCGAGGTTTATGGCGGCGTAAAGACCAGCCACGCCTCCTCCGGCAATTATAACATCGTAATTATCGTAATTATTCATCTTATCACTAACCTTCGGATAAAACTTCTGTTCAGCAGATCTTAATGCGAGCAGTCGCATTGCGAGCAGTCGCATTGCGGGAAACCGCTTATAAGATACATTATAACACACCTCTTATCAAAACGCAAGTTTTACATCAAGTTACTGCATTTTATTCTCAATTTTTTCACAAGCGCATTTACAAAAATGGTCATACCCGGGGGACAAAGCAGGAACAAATGTATAATTTTGCTTAATTTCTGGCATAATTATTAAGGAAAAGCCGCATGGAAAGTCCGGCGGCGGAAGAAAAAGTTCAGACTTTCGGGGCAAAATCAGCCGAAAATGCCGTGAAAATCGCTGAAAAAGTTTGTTTACAAAAAGTTTGCAATGGTTATTTTGTACAAAATTACTCCAAAACCGCAAAAAATCATTAAAATAATTTGACTTTTATGCGCAAAACCGTTATAATTGTTACAGTAAAAGACCTGCGCCGGACTTCGGGACATTCCCGGAGGAGGGTAAGGTCACTAACAGAAAGGACGGTAAGTATGACAAAGACAGAATTGATCTCTGCTGTGGCTGCAAAGGGCTACACCAGGAAAGAAGCTGAGAAAGCCATTGCCGATGTATTTTCTGTGCTGACAGAAACACTGTCTGCCGGCGAGAAAGTATCCGTTTCAGGATTCGGCATCTTCGAGGTCAGGGAGAGAGCGGAAAAGACGGTAGTTAATCCGCAGACCAAAAAGACTGTGGTAGTTCCGGCTAAGAAAGTTCCGGTATTCAAAGCCGGAAAGGCTCTTAAAGAAACTGTTGCGAAGTAAGTTGAAGTAAGTTTTAAAAAAGTTTTCAAATCAAAGAAAGGATCGGTGACCAGAAATGGCTGCGAAGAAGAATGATGATGTAAAGAAAACAGAAGCTGTTGTTGAGGCTCCTGCTACTGAAGTTAAGGAAGCTGTAGCAGAGGTCAAGGAAACTGTAAAGAGAGCTGTAGGCAGACCTGCAAAGAAGGCTGCTCCTGCTGCGAAGAAAGCTGCTGCGACTGCTAAAAAAGCCGCTTCCGCTACTAAGAAAGCTGCTGCTACTGCCGCTAAAAAGACCACTGCCGCTGCTAAGAAAGCTGCCGCTAAAGTTCCTGCTAAGGAGAAAGACCAGGTCGTTCTCGAATTTGCAGGCAAGTCGATAAGCGTAGACGAGATAGTTGCCGCTGTTAAGAAAGCTTACAAGGCTGACGGAAACAAGGGCGCTATCAAGAAAGTTCAGATCTATGTTAAGCCCGAAGAGAACGAGGCATATTACGTTATCAACGACGTAGCCGAGGGCAAGAAGATCGACCTTTGATATTTGCTGCGATCATATAGATGCGCCGCCTGGACAGGCGGCGCATATTATTTTTTGCGTTGCAAAAAATTAACCCCAACCGATAGGTCGGGGTTAATTTGTTTAAGCTTTTTACTTTGTTTTGAATTTTTCAAGATCTTCATTCAGCTTCTTGATCTCGCTGTCGATGATGGACTTGTACTGGTCTCTTACCTGAGTCCATGTGCTCTGCGAACCTTCCTCGTCGATAACGGTAACGTCGCCGTAGAGAGCGTCTATCAGGCACTGGTTTCCGTCAAAGGAGTTCCTGTCGCCCAGGTTGGCGGATACGCCGAAGCCGTAGTCGAATATCTGTAAGTATTCCTTGGAAACAACGTCCATCTTCACCTGATACATTTCTTCGGTCCAGTAGGGGTTGTTTGCGAAGAACGTCTGCTTGTTGCTTTCAACATATTCAGGGTCGGTCTTTGAAGCCCTTACGCACTCGAACCAGCATTTTACTGCATCGCCCTTGGTGGACTGAGTTACCCACATATAAGCGGTCATGTCGGAAGTGGTTATCTTCTGCGGATTGTTGGGATATTCCGGCATCGGAACTACTCCCCAGGTCTCGTCCTCCTTGGGAGCCTGGTTGCCGGTGGCAGCCCAGTCGCCCATTCCGTAGAACAGTATGTTCTTGCTGAAGCAGTCTCTTGCTCCGCCTATCCAGTCGTTGAATACCAGTCCCTCTTTGGTTATATCATAAAGGAACGTCTCAGCTCTTTCAATGTCGGGGTCGGCGGTGTTGTTGATAAAGGTGTCGCCGTTCTTGGTTATCATGGTCTTGCCCGTCTGCTGAACGATATGCGGCTTGAAGAATCCGTTTACTCCGTATCTGGGAGCGTCGGCAGTACCGCCGTTCACATAATCGGACATCAGCTCGTGGAAGCTGTCCCAGTTCCATTCGCCTTTCATATAAAGATCATACGGGTCGTCCAGGGCGTTTTCCTGTATCATCGCCTTGTCGTAGAAGATCATTGCCGAAGGAACAAAGTCCAGCGGAGCAACATAGTAGTTGCCGTTGAACATATACTGTTCAGCCGTGGACTTTACATCGCTCCACAGCGGTGAATCGAAGTCAACCAGATCGTTTATCGGCAGATATCTTTCCTGAATGATCTGAGACGGGAAAGCCAGCCATTCGTGCTTGAAAATGTCCGGTCTGTCAACGCCTGTGATTATAGACGACGCCAGCTTGTCGAACCTTTCCTGGTTTGCCGTCTTTACAAATTTGATCTTTCCGCCCTTTTGCTCAAACAGTTTAAGCTCAACGCTCATCTCCTTGTTTGCCTTGGTAGGGTTAAGGTCGTTCTCGCCTAAGTAAGTGATGGTGCTCTCCTCGCCGCCGGGAAGAGCTGCGATATCTTTTGCGGAAGCGGTCACTTCCACCTCAACTTGCTGCTCGTATTCGCTTGAGCTCTTTGTGTCGTCTTTCTTATCGCCGCCGCAGCCTACACCTGCGAAAGCCATCGTCAGCGCAAGAACACCGGCAGCCGTTTTCTTGAGTGTTCTCATTGTGTATCCTCCTTAATAATGCGTTGGTGGTGTGCGCCGTCTGAAAAGCGGAAAAATTATAAAAATATTAGCGTCTTTTCCGGACGGCAAAAAGTTATAGGAACACAAAATTCCTAGCTTAATAATAATTATAATATCACGCAAAGCAGTTGTCAACTATCATTTTATTAAATATTGCAGGCTGATTTTTGGTTGCTTTGCACAAATAACGTTTAAGCTTCCCAAACAAAATGTGCGGTCTGCTCCCGGCCCTTGCGGACAGGGGCGTTTTGCCCGTAAAACAGCTTTTTGCGACGTGGCTGACCGACATTTTCGGGGAAGCGGAGAAGTCCTGATTTATGCAAAAATATGAAACCAAAATTTTCTTCTCGTATGCGGCGAAAGGCTGCTTCTGCGGCAAGCGGTGCGGTTTTTCGGCTGATAGCAGGAAAACTCCCCTCCCATGCCGATAAAGGGCGTAAAACAAATTAAACAGCGGTTCAGTTTAAAATCTTTTCAGCAAGGTAAATATCTTTGCATAAAACTGTTGATAAAAAAGTTGCGGAACGCCGCAAAATGTGCTACAATATAAGTTGATAAGTCAGGCAGCTGACTGCCATAGGGAAAGGGCGTGTGCAAAGTTGAAGCAGGTCAGCATTTTCACCGACGGCTCATGTTCGGGAAATCCCGGTCCGGGGGGCTGGGGGGCGATTCTTAAATACGGCAGCGCATACAAGGAACTCAGCGGCGGCGAACAGGTCACCACCAACAACCGCATGGAGCTTTCTGCGGTGATAGCTGCGCTTTCCGCCCTGAAAGAGCCTTGTCGGGCGGTGATACAGAGCGACAGCAGGTATGTTGTGGACGCAGTGGAAAAAGGCTGGCTTTACGGCTGGAAGAAAAAAGGCTGGAAGAAAAGCGACGGCAAGCCTGTCATGAACATAGACCTGTGGGAAAAACTGCTGGAGCTGATGGCGATCCACAAGGTGGAATTTCTGTGGATAAAAGGGCACGCCGGTCACCCGGAGAACGAGCGGTGCGACTCCCTTGCCGTGGAGCAGAGCCGTCTCTGGTCTGAACAGTAACGATCAAACAGCAAAAAAATTACCGCTGCAAGCGATTTCGCCTACAGCGGTTTTATTTATTTAATTTCGTTGAGCTTTCTGATAAGCTCTTCCAGGCGTTTCTCATCGGAATTAGGCGTTCCGAAGCTCATGCAGTTTCTCAGCGGCATACAGTCAAGGATCGCAAGCATCATCTGCCTCGAACCCTCGTCCATCTGGGAGTCGTCCTCAGGCATCTGACCCATCTGGAACATATCCGCATATTCCTTGAACACCGCCTTAGCTTTGTCGTCACGGAGCAGGTCGCCTATGGTGGTGTTCATTCCGAATTTTCTCTGGTAAGCAGGCACCTCACCGCCGCACATAAGGACTTCCCCGGCTGACCTTATATCCCTGGAGGAGCTTCCCAGCTGGATAAGATACTTTCCGTCAGGCGCACGCCAGTCGCCCAGCTGGCAGTCCCAGTAGGAAAACGCACGCTTGCCAAGTGTAAAGGTAACTTCCTTTACTTCGCCCGGCTCAAGGTATATCTTCTCAAACCCTTTTAGCTCTCTCACCGGTCTGATGACCTCGTCCGACGGCGGCGCAACGTAAAGCTGCACCACTTCTTTTCCTGCGGTCTTTCCGACATTTTTCACTTTAACAGAAACTTTCAACTCGTCCTTGTCGGTCATTTCGCTGCGGCTGAGTTCCGGCTGGGAATACTCAAATTCCGTGTAGCTCAGCCCATGCCCGAATGGGAACAGCACCTTCATTTTCTTCTTGTCATAATATCTGTAGCCTACGAAAATTCCCTCACGGTATTCCACCTTGTCCTTTTCTCCGAAGTAGCTCAGGTAAGAGGGGTTGTCCTCCAGCTTTTCCGGGAACGTCTCCGCCAGCTTTCCGCAGGGGTTGGCTTTTCCGTAAAGGATATCGGCTTCCGCTCCGCCTACAGCCTGACCGCCCAGGTAAGCTTCCACCACCGCTTTGACCTTTCCAAGCCAGGGCATTTCCACCGGCGAACCGTTGTGCAGCACTACCACGGTGTTCGGCTGGACTTCGCAAACACGCATGATAAGCTCGTTCTGGCAGGCAGGCAGACGCATATGCCGCCGGTCGAAGCCCTCCGACTCGAAGCTGTCCGGCAGCCCTGCAAAGATGACCGCCTTGTCAGCCGCCGAAGCCGCCGCAGCAGCCCTTGCGATAAGTTCCTCGTCGGGAAGATCGCTTTCCGCCTCGAAGCCCTTTGAGAATGTGACGTTGCCCAGCTTTTCCATGAACTCCAGCGCACCCTCGACTTTAAAGGAATTGATGTGGGAGCTTCCTCCTCCCTGATAGCGTGGAACTTGCGCAAAAGCCCCGATGACCGCAACTTTTTCCTTTTCTGACAGGGGAAGTATGCCGTCCTCGTTTTT
>CANRLY010000120.1 GCA_947631585.1 uncultured Clostridia bacterium | reverse complement strand
ATTTATCCGTGAGTTCCCACTGTCCAGCCTGACAAATTCCGCTCTTATGCCCATAAGTTCCAGCCGCCTGAGTATCTCTTCTCCCACAAAGCCGGCAACAAACCCCATTGCGGTATTTTCCACCCCCAGCCCGGCCAGCACGGTAGAAAAATTAATCCCCTTTCCGCCCACTGAAATATTCTCCTCAGCCGCACGGTTAGTTCCGCCCAGCCTGAGAGCTTCCAGAGTGTATAAATAGTCAAGACAGGGATTCAGGGTAACTGAATATACCATTTCACTTCACCTCGGTAATTGATACTGATATTGTATCATATTTTTTCAAAAACCGCAATACCGCTTCAAAACTCAGGAAAAATTCCGCCGCCGTATTGAAATTTCCGGCAAACTGCGCTATAATCATTTTGTAAGCAAAAACCGCCGTCCTGCCCGACCGGCAGAGCGGAATTTGCGAAATTTGCAGAATTTCAAGAAAAGAGGTATTTTATATGAAAGTATTGATAGTAAACGGCAGTCCCCGTCCGGACGGCAACACCAGCCTTGCGCTAAGAGAGATGGAAAAGGTCTTTGACCAGGAGGGCGTGGAATACGAGACCATGCAGATAGGCAATAAAGATATCCGGGGCTGCATTGCCTGCCTTGGCTGCCGCAAGACCGGCAGGTGCGTTTTCAACGACGATGTGAACGTCGCCGCAGAAAAATTCCGGCAGGCGGACGGCTTGGTGGTGGCAAGTCCGGTCTACTACGCTTCCGCCAACGCCACCCTTGTTGCGTTTTTGGACAGACTGTTTTACAGCACGGCTTTTGACAAGACCATGAAAGTCGGCGCAAGCGTTGTCTGCGCAAGGAGAGGCGGCTGCTCCGCAACATTCGACCAGCTCAACAAATACTTCACCATATCCAATATGCCGGTGGTCTCCAGCCAGTATTGGAACAGCATACACGGCGCTGCCAAGGGCGAAGCCGAGCAGGACGAAGAGGGCAAACAGGTCATGCGTGTACTGGCAAGGAACATGGTTTTCCTTATGAGAAGCATTTCTCTGGGCAGGGAGAAATTCGGTCTGCCTGAGCAGGAAGAGCGTGTTTCTACTAACTTTATTAGGTAAGAAAGGACTTTGCTGATGAACCAGACAGAACGCAAAGACAAAGGTCTTATCTACGACCCTGCCGACAACGCTCTTATCGAGGAACAACTGAGCCGGCTGGAACTGCTTTACGACTTCAACGCCACCCGACCTTCCCAGCTGGAGCTTCGGGAGCAGCTGCTCAAAAAAATGTTCGGCGCAATAGGAGAAGGCTGCTACATAGAACCTCCACTCCACGCCAACTTTGCCGGAAAGAATGTTTATATGGGCAAAAAGGTCTACGCCAACTTTGACCTCACCCTTGTGGACGACGGCAATATTTATATCGGCGACTATGTAATGTTCGGACCGGACGTCACCATTGCCACCGCCAACCACCCTATAGCTCCCGAACTCAGGCAAAAAGGCTTGCAGTACAATAAGGATATCCATATCGGAAATAACGTCTGGATAGGCGCAAAGACCGTGGTGCTGCCGGGAGTCACCATCGGCGACAACAGCGTTATCGGCGCAGGCAGCATAGTTACAAGGGATATCCCGGCAAATGTCGTGGCAGTGGGAGACCCCTGCCGTGTACTCCGTGAGATAGGCGACCACGACAGGCAGTTTTTCTTCCGAGACGAAAAGATCGACTGGGAAAACCTTTGACTGTAAAAAAAATAACCCCTGTGCGGCTTTAGTTCCGCATGGGGGTATTTTCTGTTCTGTCAAAATTATCAGTGGGAGGCAAAGCCCCCTCGCAGCGGAGCTTGCGCTCCTGAGCCTTTCAAGCAAGCTTGAAAGGCTGCGATCCGCCGCCTGCGGCGGCGGATCCTGCGAGGGGTCACTCTCCTGAACTTTCCTTGCCGGAAATATCCTCTTTCGGCAAAGCTTTAAAAAACATCAGCCCGAACGGCACTACTAACGGCAGGGATAATATCAGCGATAACGGCTGGGCTTCCTGTATGCCGGCAAGCCCCCTGAAATGCGCCAGCAGCAATAACGCCGGAATGAAAAGCAGACCGCTCCTCAAAGAGGACAGCACCGTCGCCCCTAACCGCTTGCCTGTGCTTTGATATAACATCTCTACCGCCATGCAGGGCGGCAGTACCAACTGCGCTATAGCCTGTAACCTTAACGCCCTTACCCCTATCCTGATAACTTCAGGGTCGTCCCGGAATATCCCGATAAGACTTCCTGAAAATACGATAAGAGCTGCGCAGCCTATTACTATTATCACTTCCGATACCAGCATCGTGAACCGGAAAGCCTTCCTTAAACGCAGGTATTTCTTTGCACCGTAATTGAACCCCGATACCGGCTGGAACCCCTGCCCTATGCCTAAAGCTACCGAGAACGCAAAGAATATTATCCTGGTCACTATGCTCATAGCTGCCACCGCAGCATCCCCGTAGACCTTGCAGCAGGAGTTTAAAAGCACCGTGGTGAAACTGTTCAGCCCCTGCCTGAGCATACTTGGGAAACCTGTCGCCATTATGTTCATCAGTATGGCAAAACTTCCCCTTTTCAGATAACGCAGACCTATGTGCGTGTCGGTCCTGCCGGACAGGAACATTCCCAGCAGTATGCACCAGCTCACAAACTGACTGAGCGCCGTGGAAAGCCCTGCTCCGCCAATGCCCATGTCCAGAACAAACATAAAGATCGGGTCTGCCGCCATGTTAAGTACCGCTCCGGTCATCAGCCCTATCATTCCCAAAGACGCCCTGCCTTCGTACCGCAGTATGTTGTTTAGCGTCAGGCTGGAACTCATGAACGGCGCAGCGATCAATATGTAGGTTATGTAAGTTTTGGCGTAAGGCTCTATGGTCGGCGTGCTTCCCAGAAGTATCACTATCTCATCGAGAAATATAAACCCTACCAAAGTTATCAGCAGACCTCCGCAAAAGGAAGCGGCAAACCCCAGCGAAGCCGTCACCGAACCCCTGTGCTTGTCCTGCTGACCAAGTGCCCGTGAAATTATGCTTCCCGAACCCTGCCCGAACATGAACCCGAACGCCTGTATCACCGCCATGAACCCGAACACTATCCCTACCGCTCCGCTGGCGCTTGTGCCGAGCTTTCCTACAAAAGCTGTGTCCACCAGATTGTAAACGTTGGTGACCAGCATGGAAATTATCGTCGGCACCGAAAGCGTGATTATCAGCTTCGGGATCGGCGTGCCGGTCATCTTTTCGTATTGGGTCATAAAACCGCCCTCCCTGCCGCCTGCCTGCGGCTTTTGCTCATAATAAAACCCTTTCTCTCCGCAGCAGCCAAAAACCCCACAGCCGCCGAAAAACAGTAAGGGATAAACTTCTTTAAAAATTACCGAGCAGGTCTGCCCTGCGCTTTTTTTAAAATTATATCACTTTCTCACCCTTTTGTCAAATTTCCGCCTTGTGAAACGACAAAAAATTGTTGACAAAATGTGCCTGCCTGTAGTATTATAATTATGTAAACGATTTTACTGAAATCTTATCTGGAGGTATAAAATCATGGCTGAATTTTTTAGCAGTATCCCCGTAATCAAATACGAAGGAGCAGGATCTACAAACCCGCTGGCGTTCAAGTATTATAACGCCGACGAGGTGGTCGCAGGAAAACCTATGAAAGAACAGCTCAAATTCGCACTGTCCTGGTGGCATACCATGGGCGGCGACGGAACTGATATGTTCGGCGTGGGAACTGCCGATAAGACCTGGGGCGAAAGCTCCCCCGAAGCAAGAGCAAAAGCAAAGGTGGACGCCGCATTCGAGATCATGACAAAACTTGGTATCGAATACTTCTGTTTCCACGATAGGGACCTTTCCCCTGAGTATGGTTCTCTTGCTGAGACTAACGCCAAACTGGACGAGGTCACCGACTATATCGCCGAAAAAATGAAAGCCGACCCCACTAAAAAGCTTCTCTGGGGCACGGCAAAATGCTTCGACCACCCAAGGTTCATGCACGGCGCAGGAACTTCCCCCTCTGCCGATGTGTTCGCTTTTACAGCGGCTCAGATCAAAAAGGCAGTGGAAGCTACCGTTAAACTCGGCGGAAAAGGCTACGTTTTCTGGGGCGGCCGTGAGGGCTATGAGACCCTCCTTAATACAAATATGGCTCTTGAGCTTGACAACATAGAGCCTAAGCCCAAAGAGCCTACCAAGCACCAGTACGACTTCGATACCGCCACAGTTCTGGGCTTTTTGAGAAAGTACGGTCTGGATAAAGACTTCAAAATGAACATCGAGGCTAACCATGCTACCCTTGCAATGCACACCTTCCAGCATGAACTTAGAGTTGCCAGGGATAACGGCGTGTTCGGCTCTATAGACGCAAACCAGGGCGATATGCTGCTTGGCTGGGATACCGACCAGTTCCCCACCAACGTGTACGATACGGCTCTTTGTATGTATGAAGTCCTTAAAGCCGGCGGTTTCGTAAACGGCGGACTTAACTTTGACGCCAAGGCAAGGAGAGGTTCTTTCACACCGGAAGATATCTTCCATAGCTATATCGCAGGAATGGACGCCTTTGCTCTGGGTCTGAGGATCGCCGACAAAATGATCTCCGACGGCAGACTGGATAAGTTCGTTGAGGACAGATACGCCAGCTGGAACACCGGCATCGGCGCAGACATCATCGCCGGCAAAGCTACTATGGCTGACCTGGAAAAATACGCTCTTGAAAAAGGCGAAGTGCTGGACAGCCTTTCAAGCGGCAGACAGGAAATGCTGGAAAGTATTCTGAACAACATCATGTTCTCCCTCTGAATCTGAAAAACAAACCCCCTCTTTTGATAAGAGGGGGTCATTTTTTTGCATTTTTGCATTTTTACTTTCAGGTCACTGAGCGGAGTTGTTCTCCTCGCTCCATTCCAACTGCCTCTCGTAAACGTCGGTGGCGTTGTAACGGTCCAAAGCTTTCTGGTTCTTTTCAACTTTCAAAGACTTGCTCAGTCCGTCCACCAGCGTTTCAAAATCCTCGTTCTTCATGGAGTATATCACGCTTTCCAGGTTGGCTTCGGTGTAACCGTCCCTTTCAGCCATATCCAGTTTTTCAAGAATATAGTAAGCGTCGTCGTCCTCGTAAAGGGTTATCTTGTTAAGCTCCATCTTGTCCAGGAAGTCGATAAAATCGTCCTCCTCGTAGGACTCCTTGTTTCTCAGGTACTCGTTGGGGTACTTCTCGCTTTCCTCCTCTGACGGCGTAAGCTCCTCGTCGGTAGAACTGTCCTCATCGGTGGAAGAATCTACATCAGAAGAATCTTCAACAGAGCTGTCCTCGTCGCTGGAAGAATCCACATCGGAAGAATCCTCAACAGAGCTGTCCTCGTCGGTGGAAGAATCCACATCGGAAGAATCCTCAACGCTGTCCTCGTCGGTGGAAGAATCTTCATCGGAAGAATCCTCAACAGAACTGTCCTCATCGCTTGAAGAATCTTCATCGGAAGAATCCTCAACTGAGCTGTCATCTTCGCTTGAAGAATCTACATCAGAAGAATCTTCAACGGAGCTGTCATCTTCGCTGGAAGTATCATCGCTGGAACTGTCGCTTTCCGCCGACTGCTCCTCGTTGTACTTTTCAATAAGCTCGTCCATTTCCATGGTCTCGGC
>CANRLY010000119.1 GCA_947631585.1 uncultured Clostridia bacterium | reverse complement strand
GCTCTGCGCCCTTGACAAAAAGCCGGAGGTATTATATAATGTATAGGCGAGTTGGCTATGCGGCAGCGTGTTACGTTTTAGTACATGAGGAAAGTCCGAGCATCACAGAGCAGGATAACTGATAACATCAGCCGAGGGCGACCTCCGGGCAAGTGCAACAGAGATATACCGCCTCTTTTTTTGAGGTAAGGGTGGAAAGGCGAGGTAAGAGCTCACCGGGGTACGGGAGACCGTGCCGCCCTGTAAACCCTATCCGATGCAACACCAATGGTTTGCGCAGGCCGTAATGTCTGCTCGGCAGACCTGCGCTTATAGGTGGCTGGAGCTTTGCGGCGACGTAAAGCCAAGATAGATTGCCGCACTCGACAAAACTCGGCTTACAGGCTGACTCGCCGGGTATATCCCGATGCTGCGACCGGAAAACCTCCGGTCTTTTTTTGTAGAATAATGTCGGAACCGAATGTGAAATTGTTAGAATTGTTAACCTTTTGTGCAAAGTGTTTAAAAAGATTTAAAAACGCTTGCAATTTTGTTGTAAATGTGCTAAAATCCTTTTAGGAATCGTATTATGATGTGATACTATGTTTCTATAGATAAGACCGGTCTGCCGGGGGGTGGAGATATGGACAGCAAAATAAAAGCAAGGAGCGATCTGACTTCAGATGTGCTGAAGCTGTTACAGTATTCCTCGTTTTTTGAGGACTCCTGCAAAATAATTCTTGAAAAGCTCACTAATTTTGCAAACGCTGCGGCTGCAAGCATCGCAGTTGTCAGCGGTGAGACCCTTACAAGCTATGAATATACCGCAAACGCCGAAAGCGAAAAGCTCTTTTCTTTCAAGAACCTGATGTCGGAATCGAGAGAACAGCTGCCGGCTATTTCCGAAAAGCTGCGTATTTCCGGTGTTGTGTACAGGGACGCTTCCTCATGCACGAGAGACTGCGAGAAAGACTTCGACAGCATGGGCTGGAAAGCTGTTCTAATTCACGCCGTCAAGATAGACGGCAGGATAAGCGCATTTGTTATAGTTTGCGATGACAGCGACCAGAGAGAATGGACCAACGATATCATCGCCGCAGTGTGCGACTTCGGAAAGGTGGTCTCCGGTCTTTTGCAGAGCAAGACCACTCAGGAGGAGCTGGAAAGGACTAATCTCACCTTTAAAACAGTGGTGGATAATATAGATTCCTATGTGTATGTTATCGAGCCGAACAGCGGAAAGATAATTTTTACCAACGAAAAGCTCAGCTCCATGTTCGGAGAGGGGATAATCGGCAAAGAGCCGGAAGAACTTTTCGGCAGGGATTTTGACGGCCTTATCAAAAGCCATAAGGAGACCGGTGAAGCTTTTGAGTTTTACTTTGAAAAGACCAAGCAGTGGTTCGATGTATCTTTCTCGGATATCCATTGGGTGAACGACGATACCGTCATGCTGGTGACGCTCAACGATATCTCCGATAAGATGGAGTATGAAAGACGTATCGAAAATCAGGTGTACTACGACCTGCTCACCGGACTTCCCAACAGACGTCACCTGGAAAAGGATTTCGACGGGTACGTCCAGGACAGCCGCAGCACGGGGGACAGCTCCTATATGCTGTTTATCGACCTGGACGACTTTAAGAACATAAACGATGAAAAAGGTCACAGCTACGGCGATATGCACCTGAAAGAAGTGGCTAACTTCCTGCGGTCGTTCGATGGGGACGGCGTGGTGTCCTACCGGTTCGGCGGGGACGAATTTATAGTGATAGTTCCCTCAAACAGCAGGCTGGAGGCTGACGCAGTGCTGAAAGACCTGAAAGACCAGTTCAACAAGGAATGGGACGTGGGCGGCAACAGGTATTACTGTACGGCTTCTATAGGCGTGGCGCAGTTCCCGGAGGAAAACGACAGCTACACCGAAGTGATGAAGCGAGTGGATATGGCTCTGCTGCACGCCAAGAAAAGCGGAAAGAACAGTGCGGCTACCTACCAGAGCGGTTTTGGCAATCAGATACTTCGCAGGATAGAAATAGAACGTTCCATGAGAAAAGACATTATGGACGATTTCAGGAACTTCGAGGTCTATTACCAGCCGATAGTAAATTCTGATTCCCAGAAGCTGGAGGGCTGCGAAGCTCTGCTGAGATGGCAGTGCGATTCCCTGGGAAGAGTAAGCCCGGCGGAGTTTATTCCCGTGGCTGAGGAAAACGGATATATCTCAGCTTTGGGAGAGTTCGTGCTGAGAAGGGCTTCAGCCCAGTGCAAAAAGTGGGTAGACAGCGGATTTGACATAAAGGTAAACATAAACCTCTCTGTGGGACAGCTGTCCGAGCCGGATTTCCTTGAAAAGATAAAAAGAGTCATCGCTGAGACGAAAGTGCCTTACACCAGCCTGACGCTGGAAGTCACCGAAAGCATGGCGATGAACGACATGAACAAGATGAAAGAACTGCTTGGGGATATTGCCCAGCTGGGAATACGCATTGCTCTGGACGATTTCGGCACTGGATATTCCAGTCTGAACTGTTTGAAAGAAATGCCGCTGAGTACTATCAAGATCGACAAGACATTCATTGACGACATAGTGGCGAACCCCTACACGGAAATGTTCGTAAAGACGATAGTGAACCTTTCTCACGACCTGAAAATGAGGGTCTGCGCTGAGGGAGTGGAGCAAAAGGAGCAGTTCGAGCTGCTGAAAGGTCTGAAAACGGACGTTATCCAGGGATTCTACTTCGGACGCCCCATCACGCCGGAGGAGTTCGAGAGGCAGTTCCTTTATTCGGACATAGTAGTTTCATAAAAAATTTACCCCTTTTCGCAGGTAAATGCTTGCGAAGAGGGGTTTTTGTGTAAATATCAGACAGGGGTCTTGGTTTCGCTTTTGCAGATAAGACCGTTGACCGAAACTTCCGGATCGTCCAGGTCGATAATAAGGCAGCGCCTGCCGCCGATAGTCTGCAAGCGGACTTTTTCTGCGCCTTTTTTGCGGATATTCACCGTTATGTCGGGAACTGACACTACCGTTTTGTTTTCCAGCAGGTTGGTGGCTTTCATTTCGGTCTGACCTGCCACGCTGTCGTAAACGTTGTCCAGCGTCTCCAGCTTGTCGTCGCTGACTCCCGATTCGGAAAGTATACGGGTAAGTCTGGTCTTGTCTATGACCGGAGGGTCGGTGTCGTCCTGGTTCTCAGCGATGACCTCTGCTATTTTCTCGTTTACGGAAGTTATCACCTGAAGATCCAGCTCATCGGCGACTACATTGCTGAGTATGCTTTGGAAAACGGCTTTTTCCTCGTTGGGGGAAGCCACCAGTTTGCAGCCCAGCAGGTCGCTGATTATGGAAACGTTCGGAGTTTTGGGCTTTTTGGTGTAGTACATAACACGGTTCACGTCTGCGCCGCCGCAGCTGAACACCGGATAGATGAAGCCGTCCGCAGGGGAGTCGGAGACCACGGTATCGGAGGAGGGCTGCGACTATAAAATTATAGCTGCTGTCGGATTCCTCATATTCACGGTCGTCCTGGTGCTTTTTAAAGACCGAATAGCTGCAAGCCCCCACGAACACGGCGTAAGGCGAATCCAGTGAGACGTTTGCCACGATGCGGTCCAGCAGGTCGCCGGCTTTTTTCTCATCGGAGAGTTTTGATCTTACTGCCAGGTGGATAACATTCTGTGCGCCGCCCTGGGCGAAACACTCGTCCGGGAAAGCAAATTCCATAAGGTTTTTAGAAAGTTTTCCGCTGAAAACCTTTTTGAGGGCGTTTAGGATAAGTTCCGCCTCGCTGGTTTCCAGCAATGACAGTTCCCGAAGCTGCCGGCAGCGTATTTTCTTTTCGGTATCCACGAAAGCGGACATGACCTTGCCGACGGTCAAGAAGCCGTCGTCGCTGTTAAAATGTCTTTTTATTTCTGAAACTTCCTTTTTATTCATAAAAACCGTCCTTTCATAATCAAAAGCAAAGCAATTATATCATATTTTACCGGCACAAATAAATCATTTTTTGTAAACTATAATTGTAAACATTTATACATTTCATGATTTTCACTTGACTTTTTCCCCAAGACTCTATATAATTAGAACTATCGTGGGCAAGTCAATGAGGTCTTAGCCTCAGGTTTGTCAGATATCAACTCAAAGCGTAAAATGCTATGACGAGGACAGTTTGGGTCAAAAGGCAGACTACAGAGAGTTGCCGGTAGGTGCGAGGCAGCGATGTCGGCTCAATACTATCACCTCTGAGCAGGCGGCTGAAAAGCAAGGGTGCGAAGGGTGCGGAAGTTGCGGCAAGTGCGGAACTCCGTTGGCGGCTGGGCTGAGACGGTTCAGGCGGCTAGGTAAGGCGGCGATTGCGGAACTCCGTTGGCGGTCAGGCGTCTGGGCGGCTATGCTGGGACAGTTTGGGCGGCTAGGTAAGGCGGCTGGGACGGTTCAGGCGGCTGGTTCGGTTTGAACTTTCGATAATTGCACATCTTGCAGGTAGGTTATGTTCGGGACCTCCCGTTACAGAGGAGCACATTGACTGATGAGCGTGCGCAGAGCGGATCCTTCGGGGTCAACAAGAGTGGTACCGTGGAAAGTTTATTTTCACCTCTTAGTTCCTTGATTCAAAGGGCGTGGAGGTTTTTTTATTGCAATGTAAAAGAAAGGGTTGGTCAAAATGAAGCTGAACGGTTCGGAGATACTCATAGAGTGTCTGGTCGAGCAGGGGGCAGACAGGATATTCGGTTATCCCGGAGGGGCGGTACTGAACATTTACGATGCGTTATACAAAAATTCCCACAGGATAAAGCACATTATCACTGCGCACGAGCAGGCTGCCTGTCATGCGGCGGACGGTTATTCCAGGACCACCGGCAAGACGGGAGTTGTGCTGACAACTTCAGGTCCGGGCGCAACGAACATTGTCACCGGCATTGCCACTGCGCACATGGATTCTATCCCTCTGGTGGCTTTTACCGGGAACGTGGGAACTTCCCTTTTGGGGCTTGACAGTTTTCAGGAAGTGGACATATGCTCCATCACAAAAGCCATAACCAAGAAAAATTATCAGGTAAAGGACGTCTCACAGCTGGCGGAGACCATCAGAGAAGCCTTTTACATAGCCAACGAGGGAAGAAAAGGTCCTGTGCTGATAGATATTCCGAAAGACGTAACGGCGGCTGTCTGCGAATTTGAAAACCAGCCGGTGAGAAGTTATATTCCAAAGCTTTCAAAGAAGTCGGAGGAGGACATACAAAGGGCGGCGGAGCTTATTAATTCCGGGGAAAGACCCTTTATCTATGCCGGAGGGGGAGTGGTCTCCTGCGGCGGCTGGGAAGATCTGAAAGAATTTGCCGAGAAAATAGACGCCCCGGTGTCGCTGTCTCTGATGGGGCAGTGCGCCTTTGACAATTCAGACCCACGCTACACCGGAATGTTAGGTATGCACGGCACGGTGACTTCCGCCAAAGCCCTGGAGGAATGTGACGTTATGATCGTGCTGGGGTCGAGATTTTCGGACAGGGTATCCTGCAATCCTGAGACTTTTGCCAAGGGCAAGAAGATAATCCACATTGAGATAGACCCCAAGGAGATAGGAAAGAACATTCCTGTGACAATGAGCATCAGAGGGGACATTTCGCTGATACTCAAGGAACTGACAGAGCTTTGCAAAAAGCGTTCCCACGCAAGCTGGCTAAAGCAGATCCAGGACTGGAAAGAGCAGTATCCCCTTTATATGGAGCCGGTGGCGGACGAAAACGAAGTGCTGCCGTCGGA
>CANRLY010000118.1 GCA_947631585.1 uncultured Clostridia bacterium | reverse complement strand
CTGTTCAGACGTAAAAAAGATCGGGAGGAGTTCTGAAAATGGCTGCAAGATTCGGTCCTGCCGGAAATTCTGACGCTTTTTCGGCAAATTTCAGATCTACCGTTCAGGCGCCGGCTTACCTGAAAGAAATGGGTCTTGACCACTATGAGTACCAGTGCGGCAGAGGAGTAAAGGTCACCGATAAGACGGCTTCTCAAATGAAAGAAAACGCCGGAAAAAACGGTATAACACTTTCGCTGCACGCTCCGTATTTTATCTCACTTTCCAGCCTGGAGGAAGAAAAACGCAATAACAGCATAAACTATATTATACAGTCCTGCGACGCCGCCAAAAGAATGGGTGCGGACAGGATAGTGATACATAGCGGCTCTTGCTCTAAGATAAGCAGACAGGAAGCTCTGGAACTGGCAAAGGATACCCTTCTCAGGGCTAGAAAAGAAGCGGTGGAACAGGGCTTTGAAAGTATACACTTCTGTCCGGAGACAATGGGCAAAGTCAACCAGCTGGGCGACCTGCCGGAAGTTCTGGAACTCTGCCGGCTGGACGACAGCTTCATTCCTTGTATCGACTTCGGACACCTTAACGCCAGAGAGTTCGGGGTGATAAAGGGTAAGGCGGAGTATGAAAAAATGCTGGATATGGTCGGAAATGCACTGGGAAGCGACCGCCTTAAAGTGTTCCATAGCCACTTTTCCAAGATAATTTATACCGTCCCGGGCGGCGAGAAGAAACATCTTACTTTTGAAAACAATGAGGGCTATGGACCCGACTTTGAGCCGCTTATGGAACTGGTGGCTAAAAAAGATCTTTCGCCGGTGTTCATCTGCGAAAGCGCCGGAACTCAGGACTCCGATGCCCTTGCTATGAAAAAGCGCTATCTTGCGGCGTTGGGGTAGTTTATGCCCGAAAATAATGATACAGAGGTGTTCAGTATGAAAAAAATACTTGTTATGCACGGACCTAACCTTGACCTGCTCGGTGAAAGAGAGCCGGGCGTTTATGGTTCTGACAGCTTTGAAAGCGTGAATAATGAGATAGCAGAGCATTGCAAACAGCTGGGCTTTGACTGCGAGATATTCCAGTCAAACAGCGAGGGCGAACTGATAGATAAGCTCCATCAGGCTCGTACCTGTAAAGACGGGATAGTCCTGAACGCCGGGGCTTATACCCATTATAGCTATGCAATAAGGGACGCAATAGCGGCAATCAAGATACCGGTGGTGGAAGTCCACCTGAGCAATATCCACGCAAGGGAAGAGTTCAGACATACTTCGGTGATAGCTCCGGTGTGCAGAGGACAGATAGCCGGCTTTGGAAAAAATTCGTATTTTCTTGCTTTGCAGGCGCTCAAAACTATTCTGGAGGGCTGAACAATGGCAAATACGGCTGGAATAACTGATATAAATGAAATGTTTTCCCCTCTTGAACAGCTCAAAGCGCTTGTGGGGAGCTTTACCGACTGCGCAGTTATCACAGACGATACGAACCGCCGCTACTTTACAGGTATGAAGTCCAGCGCAGGCACGTTGGTGGTGTTTGCTGAAAAAGCATACCTGATAATAGATTTTCGCTATATAGAAAAGGCAAGAAAGACCGCTAAGGGCTGCGAGGTCATACTTCAGGAGAAACTCTGGCAGCAAATAAACGCTCTCCTTGAAAAGCACGGCGCAAAGAAAGTATCTGTCGATGCTGAGACCACTACCGTTGCGACTTTGAAAAACTATAAGGAAAAACTTTCCTGCCAGGTGGACAGCTCCGGCGAACTCAGCGAGACCATAAAGTCCATCAGAGTGCTTAAAAGCAAAAGCGATATCAGCAAGATAACTTCCGCCCAGAGGATAGCCGAAAAAGGCTTTCAGCATATGCTGGAATTTATAGAAATAGGCAGAACGGAACGTGAGATAGCTCTGGAACTGGACTATTTTATGCTGAAAAACGGCGCAGAAACCCTTTCTTTTGAAACTATCGCCCTCTCAGGAAAAAACACTTCGCTGCCCCACGGCGTACCCTCAGACAGACCAGTCATGAACGGCGACTTCGTGCTGATGGACTTCGGCGCAGTGGTGGACGGCTGGCATAGCGATATGACCAGAACAGTGTGCGTGGGTCAGCCGTCGGAGAATATGAAAAAAGTCTACGATATAGTCCTGACGGCGCAAAAGGCTGCGCTTGATAAGGTCAGGGCAGGGATATCCGGCAGGGAACTTGACCTGGCAGCAAGAAAGATCATCGAGGACGCCGGCTATGGCGATAATTTCGGACACTCTCTTGGCCACGGCGTTGGAATGGAGATACATGAAGCCCCTACCGCTTCGCCGGGCTGCGAAAATATCCTGGAAGAAAATATGATCGTAACGGTCGAGCCGGGGATATATCTGCCGGAGAAGTTCGGCGTAAGGATAGAGGACTTTGTGGTCGTCACAAAGGACGGCTGCAAAAACCTGACCGAAGCCCCTAAAGAACTGATAATACTTTAAGTGAGGGCGCTTTTTGCCGTAATGTTATATGGGAATATTGTTAAAAAATTATTAAACCCATGGGAAAATCACTTAAAGTACTTGCGAAAAAGTTTAAAATAGAGTAAAATGTTCGTAAGGGTGTTTGTATACATCGTACTGACATTTATCGGTGTTCCTGTGCGCAGGATATCCGCTAACATTTTATGGAGGTAAAAAATATGGTAACTGCTGGCGATTTCAGAAACGGCATGACCTTTGAAGAAGACGGAAACGTAATGCAGATCGTTGAGTTTCAGCATGTAAAACCCGGAAAAGGCGCTGCTTTTGTAAGGGCTAAGGTCAAGAACGTTATATCGGGCTCCGTAGTCGAAAAAACTTATAACCCTACGGCAAAGTTCCCGACTGCTTATGTTGAGAGAAAGGATATGGAATATTCCTATACAGATGGGGATCTTTACTACTTTATGGACCCTGAGACTTATGAGCAGATCCCTGTAAGCCCCAACGAGCTTTCTGAGAACTTTAAGTTCGTAAAGGAAAATATGATTTGTAAGGTCTGCTCCTATAAGGGCAAGGTCTTTGCGGTAGAACCGCCTAACTTTGTTGACCTTGAAGTTACAGAGACCGACCCCGGATTTGCAGGCAATACCGCTACCAATGCTACCAAACCCGCTAAAGTTGAGACCGGCGCTGAGATCAAAGTGCCGCTGTTTATCAACGTGGGAGATAAGATCAGGATCGACACCAGGACCTGTGAGTACATGGAAAGAGCCTGATAGTACGGTTTTGTAAATAAGAAAGCGAGGGTCAGACGATGCTTAGTGATAAGGTCTCATATCTGAAAGGACTTATGGACGGACTGGATATCAGCGACGCCACCAAAGAGGGAAGAATACTCAGGGTGATAGCTGATATACTCGAAGAAATGGCAGGTTCGATAGAGGACGTGGCAGAGGAAGTCGATGAGGGCGTGGAACTTGTTGATATTATCGACAAGGACTTGGACGATGTCGAGGAGGATCTTTACGATTTCGATGAGGACGTTACTGAAGGCTTGGAGGAAAAGCTCTCTCCGGCTGAAAAGGACGATCCCGACCTGGTCACCGATGCGGACTACGACGATTTTGACGAGGAACAGATGTATGAGTGCTGCTGTACCAACTGCGGCAATACCATATGTATCTCCGAAAGTATCGTTAAGGAAGGCTCTATGAAATGCCCCAACTGTAACGCTCTGCTGGAGTTCAATTACGTTGAGGACGATGACGAAGCTGATAAGTAAACGGCTTGCTGCAATTAAATATCAAGTTTTGTTTCAGGGGTGGTGAAAGTCCACACTGGCAGTGATCGGCGTGAGCCGTAAGTCTGCGACCGCTTTACAGCGCTGATTCGGTGAGAATCCGAGACCAACGGTATAGTCCGGATGGAAGAAACAACAGTTTTCATGAATTGAAAACTCCCTGACCTGCTGCGTCGGGGAGTTTTTTCTGCTGTTTCTCCCTAAAATTATTTTAGGAGGAATAACTTATGAAAGAAAATGCAATTGAACGTGACCGCAGCGGTCACGATGTAAAGAAAATGATAATGCTGGGACTTTTTGTGGCACTGTCCTATGCAAGCCTGTTCGTCTGCCACTTTAAACTGGACTTTTTGTCTTTTGAGCCGAAAGATGCAATAATAATAATTTCTTCCTTTACTTATGGACCTCTGGCAGGAGTTACAGTGGCGGTAGTTACCGCAATTATAGAAATGCTCACTATATCCACTACCGGCCTTTACGGACTGCTGATGAATATAGCTTCCAGCGCAGTCCTGGCGGCTGTTGCCGGAGTAATCTATAAGCATAAGAGAACAATGCTTGGGGCGGTGGTCTCACTGGCAGCGGCAGTGGCTTCCATGACGGCTGCAATGACTGCCGCAAATGTCCTGGTAACGCCTTTTTATATGGGCGCACCACGCCAGGCGGTAATAGATATGCTCGTGCCTATGATTATCCCGTTTAATGTGGTAAAGGGCATTTTCAGCGCATCTATAGCAATGCTGCTCTATAAACCTTTCGTTACCGCTCTCAGGGCTTCGGGAATGATGTCCGGCAAAAACTCCGGCTCAAGACCGTCTAAGACAGCCAGCATAGTGGTGACCGCTGCGTCTGTGGCAGTGGTGGCAGCTTCGCTTTTCTACTTCTTCAAGGTGCTTGGAGGAAACTTCGACCTGAAGTGACCGGCTTTGCAGCAGCCGACTTTTCAGCTTGTTATATTTAAAGACAGTCGGGAACACCGACTGTCTTTTTTGTCGCCTGTTCAATTTCCCCGCCGGCTCAGATGACCAGTCCGCCGTTTACCCTGAGTACCTCTCCGGTAATGTAACCTGCCTTTTCCGAAGCGAGAAATTCCACGGCTGCGGCAACGTCCTTGGGAGTTCCTGCTTTTCCCAAAGGGATCTCTTCTATGATGTCAGCTATAGCTTCGCTGCCCAGGGAAGCGTTCATTTCCGTTTGAATAAACCCCGGAGAAACGCAGTTTACCCTTATGCCGCTGGGAGCAAGCTCTTTTGCAAGAGCTTTTGTAAAACCGATAAGCCCTGCCTTTGCCGCTGAATATACCGCTTCGCAGGAAGCGCCGGCCTCTCCCCACATGGAGGAAACGTTTATTATCGAACCTTTCTTTTCCCGAACCATAGACGGTATCACCGCCTTCGAGCATAAGATAGCTCCTGTCAGATCAACTGAGATGAGTTCGCTTATCCGCTGCCCGGACAGGTCTGTAAGCAGACTGATCTCGGAGACACCGGCGTTGTTCACCAGCAGCCCGACTCTCCCTATCTCGCCGAACACCCGCTCTATCTCCTCTGAGCTGGATATGTCGCATCGGCAGACGGTCAGCGGCTTTCCTTTCTGACTTTCCTCAAACTCTGTGGCTTTGAGATCGTTCTTGCAGTATAATGCCACCACCCTCCAGCCGCTGTCAAGCAGCGTCTCGGAAACGGCGGCGCCTATCCCTCTTGTTCCTCCGGTAACAACTGCGGTATCCAATCACATCAGTCCTTTCAATAAGCTGCTGATGATATTGTACCACAAAATTCACGTCTGTTCAACATTCTTTTTTGCGCTGTAGATCTGCGTGCCGTCTGAGTCTGCCGGGCGTTTCTCAGCGGCTTTCGGCTGACTGTCCGCCGCTTTCATCGTTCCGGGAATGTACACTTTGGTCTCATCGCCTTTTTCCGGTAACATGACCTGTCCTCCCTCCTGCAATTTTTCCGGACTGAACGGCTGCCCGGTCAACTCTATTAGTATCTGCTT
>CANRLY010000117.1 GCA_947631585.1 uncultured Clostridia bacterium | reverse complement strand
ACCTGGTCATGCTGAGAAAGGCTGCAACACGTTTTGCAACGCAGGTCGTCATCAGCCTTATCGCTTCCAGCTTGTATTTTAAACTTTCGCCTCTTACAGTTGCCACCGAAGAAATGATCGCAAGGACAAGCCCTACCATCTGGGACGTGCTTATCGCACTGTTCGGCGGCATTGCCGGAAGTATCGGAAACACCCGAAAGAAAACCAGCAACGTTATCCCCGGAGTTGCCATTGCAACTGCGCTTATGCCTCCGCTTTGTACGGTGGGTTACGGTATCGCAACAGGTCAGCTGACTTTTATTTTCGGCGCATTTTATCTGTTTGTGATAAATACGCTGTTCATCGCACTTTCGGCGCTGATAGTTACAAAAATGCTGGGCGTGCCTGTCCACCACGAACTCGACCCCAAACGCCAGAAGCGCATAAACCGCATTATCAAGGTATTGATAGTCGTTACGGTGCTGCCGAGCATACTTGGAGGAGCTTATACCGTGTACCTTTCAGTTCTTGACAGGAACGTGGAGGAATATCTCAGGTCGGAATTTGTTTTTTCAGATACTCAGCTGGTGCAGAGCAGCGCAGACAACCAGGGAAGAGTTATTTCTGTCTCGCTGGTGGGAAACCAGCTTTCCGACGAGAGGATAGCCGAACTGGAACAGAAGCTTGCCGACTATGACCTTTCGGGGTATACCCTCCATGTCACACAGAATAAAGCCGGCGACGGCGCAGACAGCGATAAGGTCACAATAGCGGTCCTGGAAAGTACGGTGAATGACCTGCAAACGCAGCTTGATGAGGAAAAAGCGAAAAATCAGGAGCTTTACTTGGGTATGTCAAATCAGGTGGATTGCAGCGAACTTGCGGAAAAGACTTCCGCAGTTTTCACAAAGCTGAAAGACGTCCGCTGCGGATTAATGTACGGCGAAAACGGCACGATTGTGCTTATGACGGGAAATTCAGATCAGGCGGTCGATGATGAGCAGCAGGAGACCATAAGGAACTTTATCCGGACGGAAACCGGCGTTTCGGAAGTGGAATTGCAGATATCTTATCCCGCCCAGCAAAGCGCAAGCTCAGGTGACTGACAGGGGTAATTTTAACAATTCGGCGGCAAATAAATCCGTACTCAGTAATAGTATCTCCACTAACAGAAGAATTTCAGTTTTTTCTTTGAAAAAGAAAAATTTCCGCCATCATCTTGGCGGAAATGAAATTCTTCATGCTTGCGAAGCATTTATTGCATCGCAAGCATTTTTAACAATTCGGCGGCAGCCGCTCACCGTCAGGTGAGCGAACTTCGGCGGCTTCGCCGCCGAAGCCGTGGTGACGTTGTCACCACGGGCTGCCGCCGCACATGAACGACTGCGAATATAAAGTGGCAAAGTCGCAGACTTGCGGTGCGGACAAAAACGAAAATCGCCGATTTAGTAATAATATCTCCAATAACGGAAGGAAATTTCTTCAAGCCCAAACGCAAATCTCAGAAAAGTATTAGTACCCTGATAGAAGAATTGCACGCTAATGAATAGTATCTCACTAACGGAAGAATTTCAGAATTTTCTTTTCGTGAAAAGAAAATCGTTGCCACGATATATGGCAACGATGAAATTCTTCATGCTTACAAAGTAAGCATTTAACATATTAATAGTTGAGCGGAAGAATTTTCGGTTTTCGCAGAAAATCGCCGGCACGATATATGCCGGCGAAGAAAATTTCTTCAAGCCCAAACGCAAAGCGTTTGGGCTGGTCGAGGTGACAGGACTTGAACCTGCGGCTTCTACGTCCCGAACGTAGCGCTCTACCAAACTGAGCCACACCTCGAAATAGCATTAACTATTATACACCATTAAATTCCGTTTGTCAAGAGCTTTGGACTATAAAAATTAAATATTCTCACAATGCTTTGTGCGCTCAAAAACAAAAACCGGTCGGCTGCTGCTGACCGGCTGTTTTTATATTCATTTGTCAAAGCTCGGGTTGAACGCATAGAAATTCTTTGCGTCAAGCTTATCCTGGACCATTCTCAGAGCTTCGCCAAACCTCTGGAAATGCACGATCTCCCTTTCTCTCAGAAACTTGATGGGGTCTCTGACGTCCGGGTCGTCCACCAGCCGCAGAATGTTGTCGTAGGTCTTTCTGGCTTTCTGCTCGGCGGCAAGGTCTTCCGCAAGGTCGGCTATGGCGTCTCCGGAGGACTGGAAATAACTTGCGGTGAACGGTACTCCCGAAGCGGCTACAGGATAAATACCGGTGGTGTGGTCTACAAAATATGTGTCAAAACCGCTTTCCTTTATCTCTTTCATGCTGAGATTTTTTGTAAGCTGGTATAAGATCGCTGAGATCATCTCCATGTGAGCCAGCTCTTCTGTGCCGATGTCGTTCAGCATACCCTGTACCTCTCGGCAGGGAGCTGTGTAACGCTGACTAAGATACCTGAGCGATGCGGAAAGCTCGCCGTCAGGACCGCCCAGCTGACTGATTATTACCTTGGCGGCAGCAGGGTCGGGTCTCTTGATATTTACAGGATATTCAAGCCTTTTCTCATAATTCCACATCAGTTCTCACTCCTTTCCCACGGCCATGGGGTCGTTGCCCAAAGCCATTTTCCGTCTTTTACTCCGGCTTCAGCCGTCAGCGGAGAATAGCAGTCCTCATACTCTTTGACCGCCTCTTTGTAAAGCGCAACCTGCTTTTCGTAGTAGCTTATCGCCTCGGCGCACTGAGGGTGACTGTCAAGAAACAACTTTGCCTCAGTAAGTGTAAAGGCGTATTTCTGTACTTTGTTCATAGCCTTCTGCTTGTCACTTGCCATTTCTTGCAGCCTCCTCTCCTATAAAGGGTTTGTCAAGGTCCTGAAATAAAGTTCCTCTGCAAAGAGCAGCGTCAGGGTCGTAAAGATCGCCCCAGCTCTGCATGGGAACATAAAACATTCCCACAGGCATCTCCTTGGGGAACCTGCCCTCCGGCTGAGGACAGTTCATGCAGCTGACGTCAGCTGTGGAACGCATATCGTTTTTGATGATTTTTTCTATTATCCCGGAATCGAATATTTCCATCTGTCCGATCATTCCTTTCTGTGATTTGCCGCTCCGGCAGACCTGCCCGCCGAAGCTTCGGGACTGTCTCCCACTGCTATATTATGACAGCTTTCGGGAACAGGTTACTTTATTTTCAGCTTTGCCGGCTGAAACTTCCGGCTCAGATGACAGTTGTGTGAAATTTGAGGTTTTCTATTGATTTTCGGTGAAATAAATGTTATAATATTTGTAAGATAAAATGTTCCTGAATGGAGATCGGATATGAACTCAAAAAGAAAGAAGATCAGCGCAGGCTCAGTGGTAAAACTCACCGCATTGGGACTGCTGCTCTTCCTGATAATGGGAGGGCTGTTCGGCGGATACCTTTATTATAAGGCGTATTATGCGCCCGGCTGGCATGAAAAAGACGGAAATACATATTATGTCGCCAAAGTGGGAGAGAACGCCACAGGGCTTTATTCTATAGACGGTATAACCTACCTGTTCGACAGCAGCGGCAAAATGCTCACAGGCTGGCAGAAATACCGGGGAAATACATATTATTTCGCTGACGACGGCATTATGCAGAAAGGCAAGATAATGCTGGACGGCACAACTCGGCAGGACAGGTGGTAATAGGCTGGGCAAAAATAAACGATGTGCAGTATTACTTCAACGAGGACGGAAGCATGGCTGTCGGCTGGCAGGAGATAGACGGCACTCCGTATTATTTCAACGAGGAAGGCGTGCTACAGACAGGCTGGCTGGAATCGGACGGCAAAAAGTATTATCTGGGAAATGACGGCGTTATCCGCAAGGGTTGGCAGTGGCTGGACGAGGCGTATATGTATTTCGACCCAGACACCGGCGTGATGCTCACCGGCTGGCAGGAAATAGACGGAGATAAATATTACCTTGACAGCAAGGGCAAAATGGCAGTCGGCTGGAAGGTCATCGACGATAAGAACTATTGCTTTGACGGCGAAGGCAAAATGTTAAAAGGCTGGCAGGAAATAGACGGATATAAGTATTATTTCAACAAAAAGGGCGCAGCTATAAAGGGCTGGAACACGATCAAAGGCAAAAAGTATTACTTTAATGAGAATTATGAGCTGCTCACCGGCTGGCAGGAGATAGACGGAAAAACTTACTATCTGGGACTGAGCGGTGCGCTCACCACGGGATTTCAGGAGATAATGAACGGCTACTGCTACTTTGATGAGGACGGCGTCGCTCAGAAAGGCTGGCAGGAGATAGACGGGGAAAAGTATTACTTTGAGGACGATTACTTCCTTGCGAACGGCTTTACAAAAATAGACGACGCTGTGTACTATTATGACTCTGACGGCAAGCAGATGAAAGGCGGTCTGCAAGAGATAGACGGTGAGAAATATCTGTTTGACGATGATGGAAAGGTCATGGTCGGCTGGCAGGAGATAAACGGCGAAAACTACTACTTCAACCGCAAGACTTACGCTATGTGCCACGGTCTCTCACTGTTGCAGGACGGCAATTACTACCTGTTCGACGACAGCGGAAAACGTCTCAGCGGCTGGCGTGAATATAACAATATCACCTACTACTTCGGCGGCGCAAACGATATGGCTCTGAAAAACACCTGGAAAACCATTGATGACCGCAAGTTCTACTTCTACTCGTCATGTGCGGAAGCTGTCGGGCTGAACAATATAGACGGCGACTTGTACTACTTTGTGGACCGCAAGGGCATGGTCACAAACAAGTGGGTGGCTCTCAAAGACGGAACTTATTACTTCGGCGAGGACGGTAAAGCCGTTTCTGACAGCATTACGCTGGGCGACTATACTTATTACTTCGATATAGACCACAAACTGGGCAAGAAATGGTTCATTAATAATGACGGAGAAAGAATGTACCTTAAATCCGGCGTTCCGATAACAGGCATTAGAACTATCTCCGGCGTGCAGTACCTTTTCACCGATACCGGCGCACTGGTGATGAACAGGTTTTACGAAAAGGACGGCTCGGTGTATTTCGGGCTGGAGGACGGCTCGGTGGCTAAAGGCTGGCAGGTGATACTTGGCAATTACTACTACTTCAACAAAAAAGGCGTTATGGTGACAGACAAGACCGTGGACGGCTACACGATAGGCGCAGACGGTATTTCCGACAGACCTGTTGAAAACTGAATAAATTTAAAAACACAGCGGTTTTCCTTAGCTTCGGGAAAACCGCTGTTTGTGTTTTTAGTTGAGTTCCGTGCCGCTGCTGAAAAGCCCGTCAGCCATCTCCCTGAGACCTTTGTTTTCCGGCAGGGAAAGTTCCGGATCGTCTGAAAGGATCTCGGCTGCTATCCTTTTTGCGCTGCGGAGTATATCCATATCCTCAGCCATGTTTGCTATTTTGAGTTCGGGAAGCCCGTGCTGCCTTTGCCCGAAAAAGTCCCCGGGACCTCTTAGTTTCAGGTCCTCTTCTGAGATCTTAAAGCCGTCGGAGATACTTGAAAGTATCTTCAAACGCTTCTTTGAATCTTCAGTAACATTGTCGGTCACCAGTATGCAGTAGGAATCATACTGCCCTCTGCCTACCCGCCCTCTTAGCTGATGGAGCTGCGAAAGCCCGAAACGGTCGGCGTTTTCTATCATCATAACTGCTGCGTTCGGAACGTCTACGCCGACCTCCACTACAGTCGTGGAGACCAGCAGGTCGGTCTTGTGTTCCTTGAAATCACGCATTACCCGTTCTTTTTCTGCGGCGGAGAGCTTTCCGTGGAGCAGTCCCAGCCGGTATTGCCTGAACGCCCCCTCGGTGATCTGCTTGTAATATTTTTCAACAGATTGCAGATCTGCGCCGCTGTCCTCGATGGCAGGGCATACTATATATGCCTGCCGACCCTCGTCCAGCCGGTCTCTGACAAACCTGAAGGCTCTCTCCCTGAGTTTTCCT
>CANRLY010000116.1 GCA_947631585.1 uncultured Clostridia bacterium | reverse complement strand
GTTCAGTACGGAAATATCCGCAGGCTGAATGTATTTTTTCACTCTTTCATAAACGAAAGAAAAATCGTAACCGTTGCCGCCTGCACGTTCCCTTGCCTGGTCGTAAATCGTATCGTGGATAAGATTGTCGCCTGCACAAACAAAATGCACATCATAGCTAAGATCCTGATCGTCGGAAGCGTCAGTCTTATCGCTGTCCTTGCCGCCATCTTCGCCTGAAGGAGCATCAGACGGCTTTGCCTCCGGAGAGTCCGGACCGACTGTCGCCATTGTCTGGCTTCCCATATCAATGCTTTCGATGTCATGACCGCAAGCCGGCATTACACACATACACAAGACAGCTGCGGCAGTAAATATTGCTTTTATCTTTCTCATAAGACAATTCTCCTTTCTTTTCTATATATTAACACATTTATTTCAATTAATCAATAGAAAAAGGGAATACAAAAGTATTCCCTCAGAATTTTATAACAGATCTTTCATATCATACATTCCGGCTTTTTTGCCGACCATGAAAACCGCAGCGTTTACCGCCCCTACAGCAAATATCTGCTTTGAATGAGCTTCATGCCTGAGAGAGAAAACTTCGTCTCTTCCGGCAAAAATAATCTCATGCTCGCCGACGATAGTACCGCCTCTTACAGAATGTATGCCTATCTCGTTCTTGCTGCGCTTCTGCCTTACCGAATGTCTGTCGTAAACATACGTCTTGCTTTTTCCTAGCTCGTCGTTGAGCGCTCCGGCAAGCATAAGAGCCGTTCCGCTGGGAGCGTCCAGCTTCTGGTTGTGGTGTTTTTCGATTATCTCGATATCGAACTGTCCGCCCAGCACCGAAGCAGCCTTTCTTGCCAGTTCTTCCATAAGATTTATCCCAAGGGACATATTGAAAGTAAAGAAGATCGGTATCTGCTCGGACGCCTTGTTTATCGCAGCTATCTGCTCATCAGAATAACCCGTGGTCGCAATAACCACCGGCGTGCCGTTTGTCATTGCATTATCAAGCAGTTCGTCAAGCAGGGAGGGGTGGCTGAAGTCGATGATAACGTCTGGCGTTTCATCAGCCTCACTGAATTTTTTATAAACAGGGAAGTTCCCGTATCGTTCACCGCAGATATCCACTCCAAAACAAATCCTGCAATCATCTCTTGCTGAAATAATATCGTCTATCACTCTGCCCATTTTTCCGCAGCAGCCGCAAACAGCAATGTTTAACATTCCATTCAGTCCTTTCGGATAATTATTTTACAAGTCCCAGCTTTTTCATAGATCCTTTAAGTATCTCTCTGTTCTTATCGCTCAACGGAGCAAGAGGCATTCTGCATTCTCCTACCTCAAAACCCATAATGTTAAGAGCTTCCTTTACAGGAATGGGATTCACGTCAATAAACAGGTCGCCGGTAAACTCAAGAAGCTGCATTGCCTTTGCTCTTGCTTCGGGGTATTTGTTTTCAAGGCACAAAGCGCATATCTCGTGGGTCTCAAAAGGCATACAGTTAGACAGCACCGAGATAACGCCTTTTCCGCCAAGAGCCATTATAGGTATTATCTGATCGTCGTTACCGCTGTAAACATCGAGGTTTTCGCCGCAGGCAGCGATAATCTTAGCCACCTGAGAAATATTTCCGCTGGCTTCCTTGACGGCTGCGATATTGGGGTGCTTTGAAAGTTCCGCAATGGTATCCACCGCAATATTCACCCCTGTCCTTGACGGTACGTTATACAGAATTATCGGTATGTTCACCGAATCTGCAACGGCGGTAAAATGCCTGATAAGACCGTTCTGGGAGGTCTTATTATAATAAGGTGTAACTACCAGCAGAGCGTCAGCGCCTATTTCTTCGGCTTCCTTTGAAAGCTTTATAGCATAAGCGGTATCGTTGCTGCCTGTTCCGGCAATAACAGGTACTCTTTTCTGAGTTTTTTCAACGGCGTATCTTATGCACTCTATGTGTTCTTCGTCCGAAAGAGTGGCGCTTTCACCGGTAGTTCCGCAAATGATGATAGCGTCCGTGCCGTTGTCGATATTAAAATCTATAAGCTGACCCAACTTGTTGTAATTAACGCTCCCGTCAGCGTTCATAGGAGTGACTATCGCAACTCCTGCGCCGGTAAATATGGTGTTTTTCATAACTTAAACCAAACTCCTTTCAAATCAAGATCATTTTATTCTTTTCATGTAGGTTATCCAGTCTTTAGCAGCCGCCGCTCCTATCCGGTCATAGAACCTGACCGCATTTTCATTCCAAGCAAGGCATTTCCATTCAAGCCGCAGACAGCCGTTTTCCTTTGCGATGGCTTCCAGCCTGTCAAACATAGCCTTTCCTGCGCCCTGGTTTCGGTACTCCGCTTTAACAAAAGCATCTTCAACATACAAAACTTTTTTCCCTGATAGGGAAGCAAGAGATATATAGAAGTAGGTCGCAACCCCGATGGGCCTGCCGTCAAGTACCGCCATCACAGCCCTGAGCGGTTCTTGCTTTTGCATAAAGCCGGCAAGCTCGCTTTCGGTAAGCGAACATTGTTCCCCGTAACCCTCAAATTCCGCAAGTTCATGAACAAAGCGGCATATTTCAGGAACATCAGACAGGTCGGCGTTTTTAATTGTCAGATGTTCCATCAGTCAAAATATCCTTTTGCCGCAAGAAGCTCTGCCAACAGTACAGCTCCTCCGGCTGCGCCTCTGAGGGTATTGTGGGAAAGACATACAAATTTGTAATCGTACTGGGAATCCTCCCTGAGTCGTCCGATAGAAACAGCCATTCCGCCCTCCAGCTCTCTGTCAAGCTTTGCCTGAGGTCTGTTATCCTCAGTGAAATAGTTCAGGAACTGTTTCGGGGCAGAGGGAAGTTCAAGCTCCTGCGGAACGCCTCTGAATTCTTTCCACTCTTTAAGTATCTCGTCTTTGGTGGGCTTCTTTTCAAACGAAACGAACACCGCAGCGGTATGACCGTCCGAAACGGGAACTCTCAGGCACTGGGTCGTTATAGAAGGGGAGTCTGCGCTGACTATCTTATCGCCTTCGATATGTCCCCAGATCTTCAGCGGCTCAAGTTCCGATTTTTCCTCTTCTCCGCCGATAAACGGAATAACATTGTCAACTATCTCAGGCATTGTCTCAAAAGTCTTTCCTGCGCCTGAAATAGCCTGATATGTGCAGGCAAGAGCCTTTGTTACCTTATATTTTTCCATAAGCGGCGCAAGAGCCGGAACATAGCTTTGCAGCGAACAGTTTGACTTTACGGCAATAAATCCTCTCTTTGTGCCGAGACGTTTTCTCTGAGCCTTAATAATTTCGATATGCTCAGGGTTGACCTCCGGAATTACCATAGGAACGTCGTCCGTGTGTCTGTGAGCTGAATTATTAGAGATTACCGGACATTCAGCTTTTGCATAAGCTTCTTCAAGAGCTTTGATCTCGTCTTTCTTCATGTTTACGGCACAGAAAACGAAGTCCACCATGGCGGCGATCTTATCTATATCCTTTTCAGCGTCCATAACTACCATACCGCTCAGCGCCTCTGGCATAGGCTCTTTCATTGCCCAGCGTTCGCCGACCGCCTCTTTAAGGGTCTTCCCGGCTGATCTTGCCGATGCGGCAACGCAAACCACGTTGAACCACGGATGCTTGCTTAGTATCAGGGAAAACCGCTGACCTACCATACCCGTTGCGCCTATTATACCAACATTGAATCTTCTCATCAGAATTGCTCCTTTATGAAATAAAATTTTACATTTTTGCCGCTTATCTGTTGCAGACAGCAACAAAAAAACTGGTCAAGACCAGTCCTCATACTTCATTATAAAGTGTTGACATATTTGGAAAAATAGCGTATAATCAAAATAATATGTCGATAGCACTCCATCACTTCAGTATGATGACAATTACAGACCTGTTCGACCTGCAATCAGACCGGCTGCCTCTGCACGCAGGCGACCGATCTTCGGCAGTCTCGCCTTTCGCAGCTTTCCATCGGGCAATCGTTAATGAAAGCTGTTACTGATCTTGACCGCACCTCTATCTCGCTTTTATAATGATAACAGAGTTTAGCCCCTCTGTCAACAGATTTCAATAAATTTATATTATTTTTTTGCAAAACTTAAACAGCCGCAAGGAGACTGATATATGCTTGACCTGAACGACCTGAAAAGATCTGACTTTTATTATGAGCTTCCGCAGGAACTAATTGCCCAGACGCCAATCGAGCCGAGAAACACTTCCCGTATGCTGGTGCTGGACCGCAGCAGCGGAAGTATTTCCCATAGTCATTTTTATAACCTATGCGAACTTCTCAAAAAGGGTGACCTGCTTGTTCTGAACGACAGCAGAGTTATCCCAGCAAGAATATACGGTGAAAAAGAAAATAACCGCACTTTTATCGAGTTTCTTTTGCTGGAACAGAAAGAAAACATGGTGTGGGAACTGATATGCCGTCCCGGAAAAAAAGCCAAGGTCGGAACACGTTTTGTGTTTGGCGGAGGGCTGCTGACCGCTGAGATACTGGAGGTCAAAGAGGACGGCAACCGCATTGCCCGATTCCACTGCAAGGACGATAATATCTATTCCGCACTGGACGAGATCGGGCAAATGCCGCTTCCGCCGTATATTACGGAAAAGCTCCGTGACAAAGAACGTTATCAGACGGTCTACTCCCGGGAACTGGGTTCGGCAGCCGCACCTACGGCAGGGCTTCATTTTACTAAAGAACAGCTTGCCGAATTGGAAAAAAGCGGTGTTGACCTGGCGTATGTTACTTTGCACGTTGGTCTGGGGACTTTCCGTCCGGTCAAAGAGGACAAGGTTTTAGACCATAAAATGCACAGCGAGCATTACGAGATACCTGAACGCACCGCAAGGCTCATTTCCGAAACAAAAGCAAGAGGCGGCAGAGTCATCGCAGTGGGAACTACTTCCTGCCGGACTCTTGAAAGCGTTGCTTCACAGTATGGCAAGGTGGTACCTTGCTGCGGAAACACCGATATTTTCATTTATCCCGGTTACAAATTCAAAGTTCTGGACGGGCTGATAACGAATTTTCATCTCCCTGAAAGCACCTTGATAATGCTGGTATCGGCGTTTGCCGGCTATGATAACACAATGAATGCCTATAAGACGGCGGTTGAGGAAAAATACCGATTTTTCAGCTTTGGAGACAGTATGGTGATATTGTAATGAAAGAATTATTGGGAAAATGCAATGCGTTTACGGAGATAGAATGGATATTCTTCGATATCGGCTCAACTCTTATTGACGAAAGTGAATGTTATAAACTCAGATACCGTGAAGCTGTTGCGGGGACAGCGATCAGTCCGGAGGACTTTGAGAAAAAAGTCATTGAATTTTCTAAGCAAAATCTCAAAGGCGACCATGAGGCGGTCAAGTATTACGGTCTGAAATTGCCGCCGTGGCACAAAGAGGCGGAAAAGCCGTATGATAACGCAGAATACGTTTTAAAGCAGTTGTCCCAAAAAGGTTATCGTCTTGGCGTTATCGCAAATCAAAGTCCGGGAACGAGAGACCGCCTTTCAAGCTGGGGACTTTTAAAGTACCTTGACATTGTTCTTGCCTCTGCGGAAGAAGGTGTTTCAAAGCCGGATATCGGGATATTTCATCGTGCGCTGACAGCTGCAAAGTGTCTGCCTGCCAATGCGGTCATGGTCGGTGACAGATTAGACAACGACATAGCGCCTGCCAAAAAAGTCGGCATGAAAACGATATGGATAAAACAAGGTCTTTGCGGACTTGCAAGCGTTAATAATATAAATGAACAGGCAGATCACGAAATAGAGGATCTTTCGGACTTGTTGAAAATATTTTAATTAACAAATGAATTTATAGGTGTATTACATGACTATCAGAAAAATGACAATTAACGATTACGATGAGATCTATAACTTATGGCTGGCTTGCGCCGGAATGGGTCTGAACAGTATTGATGACTCCAGAGATGGTATTGACAGGTTCATAAACAGAAACCCTGATACCTGTTTTGTTGCCTTGACAGATAATAAGGTCGTCGGAGCGATATTGGCAGGCAATGACGGCAGACGCGGGTTTATCTATCATACCGCAGTTGAACCGCAATACAGAAAGCAAGGTATAGGGCATAAATTAG
>CANRLY010000115.1 GCA_947631585.1 uncultured Clostridia bacterium | reverse complement strand
GTGTTTCCGGCTGGGTTGGTGTTTGCTGTGGCTTACCACGCTTTGCCGCAGGACTCTCCATCACAAAAACCGCCCACTGGGCGGTGGGCGGAATTGGCGGAATGTGAAATTTTTTAGTGGTTTTGTATGCCTAGAGCCTGGAGGGTGTTGAAATCTGCATCGAGGGTGATCTCGCCGGTGGTGGCGTCAACTTTTACTGCTTCTCTGGCAAGCCGGAGATGCGTTGCTCAGAAGCTATATCCCCCTTGACCTGTTGTTTTCGCCCAACTCAAAGGTTATTTCGCCGGTAAGGGCGTTTACATTTATATATTTCAGGTCTGGAAACGAATACGTTTCAGCTTTTGAAAAATCCGGATAATCCGGCTTAATGAGAATTTCCCAGACAGGCGCGGCTGCGTGTTCCACCCCTGTGTCAGTTTCCGGCGCAAAATTCGTCTGATACGTCGTCACATACTTCAATTTCAGCGACACCACCGACAGCTTATTGTACCGGCTGAACTTCTTTTGCGCCGCATCAACCGCATACTGCGGAGATATCAATTTTTCCGCCGCTTTGCCTTCGCTTTTCACTTCAAGCGTGGAATTTCCGGTGGTAAAGCCGCTCACTTTCCCGAACGAAGTCATTATCAGCGCCATTTCTGAGTTTCTGGTCTGAGTATAGACCCCCGACTCTGGCGGCGCTAATTCCACCAGATCGCAATTGCACAGTTTTACACCCTTGTAATATTTCCAGATCTCAACAGCGATAACAGAGTTTTCTCCGCTTTTTTTCTCGATTATAAGACCGGTTTTAAAATCCAGATCCGGCTCGAATTTTTTCCACTTGCTATTAAGCCAATTTTCGGCGAAATCGGCAATTTCTTTTGCAGAATATTCCTTTCCGTCAAGCTCCAGGGTTTCGCTGCCAAACCCCTCCTCGCCTGCAACTGCCACCTTTGTTATCGGGTATTCGCTCCAGGGGCAGCTGTAGGAATCTCCGCAGAAAAACGAGAAAAATCCGCTGTCCGCCACGCTGGCGTCCGCCTTGTTCTGCTCATCTTCGTACAAAACATTATTGCCCATTTGGTCTTTTGCAGTTACCAAAAGCTCCTGGTCGATCTGGTCGATACCGGCAACATCTGAAAACAATTCTTTCCAGTTTGACGAAAAATCAGTCTTTGTAGCAAAAACGACATCGGAGACCTGTTCAGGTTGGGAGGTCTCACACTCACCGGAGAAATCAAGCTGCTTTCCATCGCCGCTGACGACCTTTTCCGATTCGCTGCCGACCTGGTCCAAAGCTGCGAACTTCTGCACAGACTTGCTCCGGCAGCCGGTGAGAAGCAGCGCAAAAGCCGCCGCTATCGCAAATGTTTTTTTCACAATTTCTCCTTTCTCACGCCACATCAAGTGTTATCTCCCCGGTGATTGCGTCAACTTTTACTGCCTCTCTGGTCAACCCCGAATACTCGTTGTTAAAGAAGAAGCACCAGGTGGGGGTGAAAACAAACGGCTCTTTGCGGTAGTCCTCATACCAATCGGGCAATTCGCCGTTTTCGTCTAAATTTGCCTCTTTCTGGGTGTGCTTACAACAATACAGAAGTTGCACGTCATCAAAAACATATCCGCTCTCAGGAGCAAGTTCAGTTTGAAGGATTTCCACCGCCTGCTTTAATGAGATGATTTTATCCAGTTTTTCTGTTTCCATTATTTGGTCGAACGCAATGCTTATATCCAGTTTGTCTATGGAATCTGCGTTTTGAAAGTTACAGAAAATGTAATTGAAAAAATAATATGTAATAGTTCCGTCCTGATTGTCAATATTTAGCGGAGATGGGTATTCTTCGAGCGGAATACCTTTAAAATACTGCGCACAACAAACTGCCGCCGTGGGCTGCGGCTGGTTGTAGAAATAGACGCATTTTGACTTTATGTCCAATTCACCGTACTGTTCTGAAAAGTTGCTTCTCAAATAATCATTCGCTTTTTCGGCAAGTTCAGAAGCTTTCGCACTTCCTCCCTGAAGCGAAATATTTTTATCTTCGCCACGGAGAAATTCCACCGCTTCGCAGCTTTCAATATCGCCGGACGGCTCCACATAATTTCCACGTTTTGCCAAAAACCCACCGTTGAACTGCCCTTCGTCCGAGGTTTCAGGGTCAACATATGTATACGTTAATTCACCGCAGGCTGAATTTGCAGTTGTTACATTTTCTTCCTTGAAATTATTGCCAAAGAAGTTTTGAAATTGCTGTTTTGCCTGCTGAGAAACGTCCTTTTGCGGCTCTTGTATCGACCGATAGCTCAGCGACAGCCTGTACGCCTCCTGCACATTTTCCGGCGTGACATTCTCCGGCAGAGAAAATGCGCCGAAGTCCTTGCCCAGCAGCTCCTCAACGCCGTCATACGCCTGAGAGACCGGGCTCAGTGTCACTTTTTCGGTCGATTGGGTTTTGGCGTAATTGTCCTGAAAGCGGCAGGAAGATAGCACGATAGCGACTGCTATTAGTACTAAAATTTTCCTGTGTCTCATTTGTTTCCCCTTTTCAAAGCTAACGCCTTTTTTAATAAAATATGCATTCGCCTGATGCAGCAGTGTATGAATTGCTGGAAATATTGATTGAAACTGTAACTCTGCCCACCATAATATCCGAAATTATTGCATTATATTTTGTATCTGATTTTCTTCCTGTTGTTGTTTGCGTAAATGATAACACAGTAACATATCCAGTTTTTGTAAGTGCTTCACCCTTGACAGTAGCAGTTCCGCTAATTCTTGTCATATCATTTGTAACTGTCATATATCCTTTAGTTTTAAGTCCTCCGACCGTAGATGCTTTAACCAGATTGGCTGACGAGGGAGCACCCGGAGTGTTGTGAAGTGAATACTCAAATGTTGTAGGTGTTGAAGCCCCTGCGCCCAGGCTTGCCGCCACAGAAATTACCACCGCTGCCATTATTGCCGTTAGCTTCTTGAAAATCTTTTTCATGATTTTTCCCTCCTAAAATTTAATTTGTAATTTGATTGTAGCACTATTATCAAATTATGTCAATAAAATTATTAAAGCATTTTGCACAAATTTCCATGTAAAAAACTGTTTGTGTTTCATATACATACATTTTTCCTGTTGTTTGTGAGACGTGGGGTGAAATTTAACGTCTTGCAGGTCTCAACAGCTTTCCCCTGCTTTGGCTTGAATTAAAAAGAAACTTTTCTCGCAATTACGTCATCGTTGACAAAAAATTTATGATATTGTTGAATTTTTTGTTGCAAAACTCAATAAAATATGTTATAATCATCTTGTGATTCTATTGCTTTATTGCTAGGAACAGTCGTTTTATTTCTAAATAATTTTGAAAGGGGTCTTACGAAGATGGGACTTATCAAAGCCATTATCGGCGCCGGCGGCGGCGCTCTTGCCGATCAGTGGAAAGAATTTTTCTACTGCGACTCTCTGCCGACGGATATCCTCATGAAAAAAGGTGAAAAACAGATCACTTCCAGAGGGTCTAACACCAAAGCCAACGACAACATCATTACCAACGGTTCGGGTATCGCTGTTGCCGACGGTCAGTGCATGATAATCGTTGAACAGGGCAGAGTTGTTGAACTTTGCGCAGAACCGGGCGAATTTACTTATGATTCGTCCAGCGAGCCGAGCATTTTCGCCGGAAGCCTTGGTCAGAGCATAATCAACACTTTCAAGACCATCGGCAGACGTATCACCTACGGCGGCGAAACAGGCAAAGACCAGAGGGTATACTATTTTAATATAAAAGAGATACTGGAAAACCCCTTTGGCGTGCCGGACGGCGTACCTTTCAGGGTGGTCGACAACAAGATCGGTCTGGACGTGGACGTTACCGTAAAATGTCACGGATATTATTCCTTTAAGATCTCAGACCCGCTGCTTTTCTACACGAACATCAGTGCAAACGTCAAGGACGTTTACAAGCGTGAAGAGCTTACTCCCATGCTGAAATCCAATCTGATTACATATCTTACTCCGGCGTTTGCGGAGCTTTCAAATCTGGAAATAAGACCTAACCAGATACCTGCTCACAACATCGAGATCAGGGACAGTCTGAAAAAGTCCCTTTCGGTAGAGTGGGGAGAAAAGCGTGGTCTGGAGCTGGTAGACGTTTCCTTCAGCGGCATCAAGCTGCCGAAGGAAGACGAGGACATGATAAAAGAGCTTCAGAAAACGGCTGTTTTCACCAATGCGAGCATGGGCGCAGCTCATCTGGTAAGCGCACAGGGCGAAGCTATGAAGTCTGCGGCTCAGAACAGCGCCGGCGCAATGACCGGTTTCATGGGCTTGGGATTTGCCCAGAACGCCGGCGGCGGCGCAGGCGGCATACAGGGACTTTACGCTATGGGCGCACAGCAGGACGCTCAGAAGAAAGCTGATGCGGCACAGGCGGCTGCAAACAGCGGAGCAGGAGCTGCTGCCGGCGACGGCGGTTGGACCTGCGCTAAGTGCGGCACGGTGAACACAGGAAAGTTCTGTCAGGGCTGCGGTGAAGCAAAACCTGCTCCCGCTCAGGGCGACAGCTGGACCTGCGCTAAGTGCGGTACTGCGAACACAGGTAAGTTCTGCCAGGTCTGCGGTGAAGCAAAGCCTGCCGCCGCTGACGGTTGGACCTGCGAGTGCGGTACTGTCAACAAGGGCAAGTTCTGCCAGAACTGCGGAAAACCCAAGCCTGCCGGAGAACCTCTCTACCGCTGCGACAAGTGCGGCTGGGAGCCGGAGGACCCCAAGAACCCTCCTAAGTTCTGCCCACAGTGCGGAGACCCCTTTGATTCCAATGATGTAAAATAAATTCCACAGATACTGTCCACATTGAGCTTTGCCCTTTGTGGACATATCATTGTTCATGAACGTTCATATCGAGACCGGACAGGCGTTTGGGCTGCTCTGGTCTTTCCCCGAAAAACGGGGCTGCGGAGGTAACTATGTCAACTTCACTAATGGAATATTCTTGCCCCTGCTGCGGCGGCAAGATAGAATTTAACGCCACCCTGCAAAAAATGAAATGCCCGTTCTGCGACACCGAATTTGAGATGGATACCCTCAAATCTTTTGACGAGGAGCTTTCCAACACTCAAGAACAGGAAGAACAGACCGACTGGGATCAGTCTTACCCGGAAAACTGGGGCGTTCCGGAAGGGTTGGCCTCTTACACCTGCGAATCCTGCGGCGGAGAGGTCATAGCAGACCAGAATGCGGCTGCGGCGACCTGTCCGTTCTGCGACCACCCGGTAGTAATGAAAGGTCAGCTTTCCGGCGTTCTGAAGCCGGACTACGTTATTCCTTTCAAGCTGGAAAAGGAAAGCGCAATAAAGGCGTTCGCTTCCCATCTGGTGGGAAAACGCCTGCTGCCAAAGGATTTCAAGGACTCCAACCATCTTCAGGAGATAAAGGGTGTTTATGTGCCGTTCTGGTTGTTTGACTGCGACACCGACTCGAACATCAATTACCGGGCGACAAAAGTCAGAAGCTGGAGCAGCGGCGACTACCATTACACCGAAACTTCCTACTTCCTGCTGACAAGAGGCGGCAGGCTGGGATTTTCACAAGTGCCGGTGGACGGCTCTTCCAAAATGCCGGACGACCTGATGGATTCCATCGAGCCGTTTGACTACAAAGACTGCGTTGACTTCCAGACCGCTTATCTGGCAGGCTATCTGGCGGACAAGTACGATGTGGATTCCGAGGCGAGCAAGGAAAGAGCCAACGCCCGTATACGGGAAAGCACCATAGAAAGATTCAGGCAGACGGCGTCAGGCTACACCACCTGCATTACCGAAAAATCTAACATAAACATTCACCAGGGAAGCGTAAAGTACGCTTTGCTGCCCGTCTGGATACTTAACACCACATACAAGGAAAAGAAGTACACCTACGCTATGAACGGTCAGACCGGAAAATTCGTGGGAGATCTGCCTATAGATAAGGGAGCTTTCGCACGGTGGTTCCTGGGCATCACCGCTGGCGTAACTGCGGTCCTGAGCCTTATCAGGATACTGTTCGGGTAAAGGAGTTGCGGAAAATGAAAAAATTTATTTCTTTTATACTGGCGGCGGCGTTATCATCAGTAATGTGGGTGTCGGCTGCGGCTGAAACCACCCCTCCC
>CANRLY010000114.1 GCA_947631585.1 uncultured Clostridia bacterium | reverse complement strand
ACGCCCTACCCCCTGTAGTCCCCCTCCCCGATGGGGAGGGGGAACACCCCGGCGGCTTCGCCGCCGGGGGTCGGAGTTTCACACTCAGTCGGTAAAGCCGACCGCCGCTAGAGGTTAGAAGTTAGAGGTAAGAGGTTAGTTGCTACCCCCTTGTAGCTGTCGCTACATTCCCCCCTCCAATGGAGGGGGGGTTCACGGCGGCAAAGCCGCCGACTCTTGCTTCTTGCCTCTTAATTTCTTGCTTCTAGCAGCTGAGGTTAGAAAGCCCGCCCCTGCTAGAAGCAAGATGACTAGAAGCAAGAAGCAAGAGATTCCCCTACCCCCTGTAGTCCCCCTCCCCATCGGGGAGGGGAACACCCCGGCGGCTTCGCCGCCGAGGGCTGGAGTTTCGCACTCAGTGGGTAAAGCCGACCGCCGCTAGAGGTTAGAAGTTAGAGGTTAGATAACCCACCCCCTTGACAGCTTCGCTGTCATTCCCCCTCCCCTGCTAGAAGCAAGATAACTAGAAGCAAGAGGCAAGAGACGCCCTACCCCCTGTAGTCCCCCTCCCCGATGGGGAGGGGGAACACCCCGGCGGCTTCGCCGCCGGGGGTAGGGTTTTCGCACTCAGTTGGTAGCTGGGTTTTCGCACTGCACTGAAGTTTCTGCGGAACAAGGAAACGGCTTCCCGCATATGCGGAAAGCCGCCGAAGTAACTTTTTACCGAACGGCTTATCGCTGTTCACAAATAAGCTTGATTGCCGTTCTCTCTTCGTCGTCGATCATTACGTTTGCGAAAGCAGGTATGCAGATCATGTCTATGCCAAGCGGCGCAAGATAACCTCTTGCAATGGCTATGGCTTTGATCGCCTGATTGGCTGCACCAGCTCCCACTGCCTGCACTTCAACGACTCCACTGTCCCTGATGACTCCGGATATTGCGCCTGCAACCGAGTTAGGGACAGACCGTGACGATACCTTTAGAATTTCCATAATAATTTACCAACCCTTTCCGCAGGTGTGTCGTAACATAACTCTGAATACGTCGTCTTGCTGAAACCCAAACTACAAATTACACGGAACTGCTGTTAATAACATTATATCAAACTTTCTTAAATTTTACAATAGGCTAAAAATAATTTTGTTGATTATCGCTTAATTATTCGCTGAATTTTAGTCGCTTTGCCCAATTTTTCATCAAAATCGACCAGTACGGCGCACAAAAAACAGGGATTTGTACTCTCGGTAAAGGTCACCGGCGTCTTGAACCGCTGCTTGTTGACCGCCGCTTTTATGTCTACCCCCAGCACCGAAAGCTCCGGTCCGGTCATGCCTGCGTCGGTGATGTAAGCGGTGTGTTCCCCAAGGATAGCCTCGTCCGCCGTCTGAACGTGGGTGTGCGTTCCCAGCACCGCCGTGACTCTCCCCGTAAGGTAATGCCCCAGCGCTTTTTTCTCGGAAGTCGCCTCTGCGTGGAAGTCCACGAACACATTCGGGGTATCCAGCTGGCTGAGTATGCGGTCGGCGGTCTCGAAGGGATTTGCCAGAGCTTCCATGAAAGCCGTGCCCATGATGTTCACCACGGCGACTTTCGCTCTCCCCATATCCAGCAGACACACCCCCTTGCCGATCACTCCGTCAGGGTAGTTTGCCGGACGTATCAGGTGGTCGTACCGATCGAATATCCCCACGCTGTCTCTTCGTGAAAAACAGTGGTTCCCCGTGGTAACGGCGTCTGCTCCGCAGGCTGTCAGCGATCTCAGCGACTGCTCCGATATGCCGTTTCCTTTGGCGGAATTTTCCCCGTTCACCACCGCAAGGTCAACGCCCAGCTCCCTTTTGAGCCTGGGAAGCTCCTGCGCCAGGAAACCGCACCCGGACGCTCCCACCACGTCCCCTACAAAGAGAAGTCTCATCAGCTGCCGCCTCCTCTAGCCCACAATGGTGTACAGCGACTGGTCATCAGGCGAGATCTCCACCCCCTTGGCTTCAAACAGCTCAGACACGGTGGCGAACTGATATCCCTGCGCCTGAAGCTCAGGAATTATCGTGTCCAGAGCCTCCACCGTCTTGATGTTCATGTCGGCGTCGTGCAGAAGTATTATCACGCCGTCCTTTGTCTGTTCCAGTATGCGCTCTGCCCTCTCTTCAACGGAAACGCTGTCGTCCCAGTCGTTTGCGCCGATGCCGTTGATAAAAGGCATATCCACCGCAGCGTAAAGTTCTGAGTTCACCGAGATATAAGGCGGTCTGAAAAACTTAGTCTTTTCGCCGGTGTACTTCTCCACCAGCTGGTCGGTGTACTCTATCTCAGCCTTTATCTCCTCCGTGGACATTTTTGTCATATAGGAATGTGTCTGAGAATGATTGTTTATCTCACAGCCCATGTCGTGAGCTCTTTTCATCACCGCCCCCGACTTTTCGTTTATGTTGTTTCCTATAACGAAAAACGACGCTTTTACGTTGTATTTCTCCAACCTATCCAGCACCGCCGGAGTAGCCGAAGTGTTCGGGCCGTCGTCAAACGTGAGAGCTATCACCGGCTTTGACGGGTCTATTTCGTACTCGATCTTTTTCACTGCTTCCTCCTGTATCACCGGCGCCGGCGTGGTCACCGACGTGTTTTCCGTCTGACTGCTGCTGTTATCGCTGCTGCCGTCCTTGCCGGAACAGCCGCACAGACAGATCGCCAATGCCGCCGCACACAGCGGCAGAACTTTCCTGCGCATAGCAAATTCCCCATTTCATATTTCCTTATAAGGATTATAACAGAAAACCTCCGATTCGTCAAGCAGGGAAAGCACACTTTGGAATGAAAAGTTTACAAACAGGAAAAAATCCGCCGTTCCCTCTTGACTTACGGGAGGATTTATTTTAAAATATTTATAGTTTTAATTTAAAGGACGGTCGATCATGAACAACACTGAAAAAACAATGGACACTATAGTAAACCTTTGCAAGAGCAGGGGATTCATCTTTCCGGGAAGCGAGATCTACGGCGGTCTTGCCAATACCTGGGACTACGGTCCGCTGGGGGCAAGGCTTAAAAACAACGTCAAGGACACCTGGCGCAAACGCTTTATACAGGAGCGCAGGAACAGCTTCGAGGTGGACGCCGACATTCTCATGAACCCAAGAGTCTGGGAGGCAAGCGGCCATGTGGCAAGCTTTTCCGACCCGCTGCTCGACTGCAAAGAGTGCAAGATGCGCCACCGTGCCGACAACCTTATCGACGACTTCGACCCGAACGCTCACGCAGACGGCATGACCAAGGAGGAGATGTTCCAGTATATAAAAGACCACTCCATTCCCTGCCCACACTGCGGAAAACACAACTTCACCGATATCAGGGAGTTCAACCTGATGTTCCAGACGTTCAGAGGGGTCACCACCGACGCCAAGAGCGTTATTTATCTGAGACCTGAAAACGCTCAGGGCGAGTATGTGAACTTCCTGAACGTGCAGAGGACAATGAGGGCGAAACTGCCTTTTTCCATCGGTCAGATAGGAAAAGCCTTCAGAAACGAGATAACCCCCGGAAACTTCACTTTCAGGACTATCGAGTTCGAGCAGATGGAGTTCCAGACCTTCTGCAAGGAAGGGGACGACGGGGAGCTTTACGATTACTTCAAGGAGTACGGAAGAAAATACTTCGAGGACCTGGGGATAGCTCCGGAACATTTGCGTTTCCACGACCACGAGAAGCTTGCCCACTACGCCAAGGCAGCCTGCGATATAGAATTTCTGTTCCCGTTCGGCTGGGGAGAGATAAACGGCACTCACAACCGCACCGACTTCGACCTGACAAGACATCAGGAGTACAGCGGCACAAAGCAGGAATATCTGGACCCTGCCACCAACGAGAAGTTCATACCTTATATAATAGAGTCCACCTACGGTCTTGACAGAACGGTGCTTGCGCTGCTCTGCGAGGCTTATGATGAAGAAGTGGTGGACGCTGAAAAGAACGACGTAAGGACGGTGCTAAGGCTCAGTCCGGCGATCGCTCCGTATAAGGCTGCGGTGCTGCCGCTGGTAAAGAAGCTCTCAGAGCCGGCGGAGAAGCTCTGCGACCAGCTGTCTCAGTCCTTTATGACCGACTACGACGTCACCGGAAGCATCGGAAAGAGATACCGCCGCCAGGACGAGATAGGTACTCCTTTCTGCATAACCTACGACTTCGATTCCCTGGAGGACGGCTGCGTTACCGTAAGAGACAGGGATTCTATGGAACAGCAGCGTATCCCCATAGATCAGGTGGGAAAATTTGTATCTGATAAGATACAGTTCTAACAAAACAGCTTGCGGCAGGGGCGAAAATCAGCCTCTGCCGATTTTTTGTGCCGATTTGCATAAAATTGTTGACTTTTTAACAAAAAGTGTGTATAATTTATACAATAGCTTAGCAGTGGATAAACGAACTTTAGACGGTTTTTTGCTGCTATGCACTTCGGGAAAGGACTGGGTAATATATGGACAACAAGCCACTGGAGTTCGGGAGCTATTCGGCTTATAACGAAACGGTGAAAACCCTCACCGAAAGCCTGGAAAAGCTTCTCTCCCTGAGCGAGACTATGTCTCTTTCAAATACCGCCGCTTCCATTAAGGATACCATCGCCAAAGTCGCCAACGAACACTTTGAAGTTGCGATAGTGGGCGAATTCAAAAGGGGAAAAAGCACCCTCATCAACGCTATGCTGGGCGAGGAGGTGCTGCCGGCGGACGTTCTGCCTGCCACCGCTACCCTTAACAGAGTTACATACAGCGACGACCCGTATGTAGAGGTGGAATATAAGGACGGCACCAGCGAATGTGTCGCTATAGACCAGCTGGAAAATTATGTTACCAAGCTGACGGAAGAATCGGAAATGAAAGCGGAAACGGTCAAGGAAGCTACCGTTCACTACGCCACCGACTTCTGCCGCAACCATGTGGATATCATAGACACGCCCGGTCTTAACGACGACGAGCAGATGACTAACGTTACCCTGTCCATACTGCCGGAGATAGACGCGGCTGTTTTCGTTATCAGCGCAAACTCTCCGTTTTCGCAGTTTGAAAAGGACTTCCTGGAAAAGAAAATGCTCACCAGCGACGTGGGCAGGATAATCTTTGCGGTGAACTGCTTCGGGACTTTTTCAAAAGAGGACGAGATGAAGATAGTCGAGACGGTAAGGAGCCGTATCGGCAGATACGTCATGGAGAAAGCCAAGATGGTAATGGGGGAGGACTCAAGAGAGTTCGCTGTGTATAAGAGGAAGATAGGTACTCCAAAGGTCATAGGGGTCTACGCAAAGAAAGCTCTTTCCGCCAAGATGAGCGGAGACGAGCAGATGCTCAAAGACTCTAACTTCCCTGAGTTCGAGGAAGCTCTGGAAACGCTTCTCACCAAGGAGAGGGGAGCTATCACCTTGCAGATACTTGCCACCAAGATAGCTAACTCCGGCACGGAGATACTTAATTCCGTGGTGCTCAAAGAAAACGCCCTGATGATGGAAAACGACGAGTTTATGGAAAATTATCAGAAGGCGATAGACGAGATAGAAGAGATAAGAAACAAGAAAAGGGCGGAATTCGTCAATATCAACGACGCCGCCAATAAGGTGTACGAGAACCTCCAGCCGGTGCTGGACGACTACTGGACCAAGATAGAAGAGACCGCTATGGAAGTTATAGATAACTTCCCGATGGCTTCGGAGGACCTGAAGAAAGACCGGCTCAAAGAGGTGTATAAGAAACTCACCGAAAAGATAAAACGCTCCATAGACGCAAGGGCGCAGCTTATCTGCGAACAGATACAGAACGAGATAAACGTGGCTCTAAGCGATGAGGCGGAAAGATTGCAGTCGTTCGAGGACGACTTCTTCGCTTCCATAGCTAAGATACAGGAGATGTTCTCGGTGTCCCAGAAGATCTCCACCAACGGCGGAGCAGTGGATAAGATAATCGCCTCCGCTATCGGAAGCTTCGGTATCGGCGCTCTGTTCATAGGATTCAGAGAAGCCGGACTTAAAGGAGTGCTGCTGGGAGGAGCGACCGGATTTGCCGGATTCTACGCTTCGTTCTTTGCGGCGTACTTCTTCGCCGGAGTGCTGGGCGTGGCAGGAGGTCCGGTGACCTTGTGCCTGTCGGCTCTGGCAGGTCTTGCGGGAACTTTCAGCGGCAAGTTCGCAGTGGATAAGTTCCTGGTGCAGG
>CANRLY010000113.1 GCA_947631585.1 uncultured Clostridia bacterium | reverse complement strand
TGAAAATGGAACTCAGCAATAGTATAAGCAGTCAGCTACTTATAGATGCACTGCCTTATATCCAGAAGTACCACTATAAGATAGTAGTGGTGAAATACGGCGGCAACGCAATGACTAACGCCGAACTGAAAGAAGCGGTTATGAGCGATATAGTTCTTCTGAGCATGGTAGGAATAAAGGTGGTGCTGGTGCATGGGGGAGGACCCGAGATAAGCTCCATGCTGAAAAGAGTAGGTATAGAAAGCAAATTTATAGGCGGACTGAGATATACTGACGAGGAGACCGTCGATATAGTAAAAATGGTGCTTGCCGGAAAGGTCAACAAAGAACTGGTCACCGCTTTGCAGCTCCACGGAGGAAGAGCTTTGGGACTCTGCGGCTGCGATGGTCAGATGATAATTGCCGAAAAGCTCCAGGGGGAAGTTGACCTTGGCTATGTTGGCGAGATCAAAAAAGTTACCACAAAGCCCATAATAGACGCTTTGAACGATGGATATGTCCCTATAATCGCAACTATCGGAACTTCCGCTGACGGTCAGACCTATAACATAAACGCCGATACCGCCGCCGCAAGGATAGCTTCCTGCCTGAGAGCGGAAAACCTCATACTCATGACCGATATAGCCGGACTTCTTGAGGATAAGGACGACCCGTCCACACTGATACCGTCAGTTCAGGTGAGCGATGTGCCTTACCTGAAAAAAACCGGCATAATCAGCGGCGGAATGATCCCCAAGATAGAATGTTGCGTGGAGGCTGTCCGCCGCGGGGTCAAAAAGACTTCCATCATAGACGGAAGAGTCCCCCATTCAATACTTATAGAACTGCTGTCCAATGAAGGCGTCGGAACGCAGTTTATCTGAGGATATAAGGAGGTAACAAATATGACGACCATCGAACGCTTCAATGAACACGTTATGCCAAGCTACGGCAGATATGAACTTGTTCTTGACAAGGGCGAAAACCGTACAGCCGTTGACGAAAACGGCAGGGAGTATATAGACTTCGGCTCAGGAATAGGAGTCAATAGTCTGGGCTACTGCGATGAAAAATGGGTAAAAGCTGTCTGCGACCAGGCTCATAAGTTCCAGCATACGTCTAACTATTACTACACTAAGGTGCAGGCTGATTTTTCAGAAAGACTTTGCAGCATAACAGGCTACAGCAAGATGTTTTTCGGAAACTCAGGTGCGGAAGCCAACGAGTGCGCTATCAAGCTGGCAAGAAAATACAGCTTTGATAAGTACGGCAAGGGCAGAAGTATAATTATCACCCTGAAAAACAGCTTCCACGGAAGAACGTTAGCAACCCTTTCGGCGACAGGTCAGGACGTTTTCCATAACTACTTTTTCCCGTTCGTGGGGGATTTTGTAAATGTAGAAGCCAACGATACCAAAGGTCTTATTTCGGCTCTTGACCAGTACAAAGATAAAGTCTGCGCCGTGATGTTTGAATGTATACAGGGCGAGGGCGGAGTTATACCGCTTGATGAGGATTTTGTAAAAACCATTGCCGAGGGATCCGCAAAGCGTGATATCCTCACCATCTGCGACGAGGTGCAGACAGGAGTTGGCAGAACAGGAAAATTCCTTGCCTGCGAGCATTACGGAATACGCCCCGATGTGGTCACCCTTGCAAAAGGGCTTGCCGGAGGAGTTCCGATAGGCGTCTGCCTGGCAAATGAGAAATGCTGCGATGTCCTTACAGCCGGAACGCACGGCTCTACTTTCGGCGGAAATCCCATCTCCTGCGCTGGAGGAAACGCAGTCCTTGACAGGATAAGCGAGGAGGGCTTCCTTGACGAGGTGACAAAAAAGGCGGAGTATTTTCGCAAAAAACTTGCTGAGATACCGGAGGTCAGCGGCGTGGACGGAAAAGGTCTTATGCTGGGAATACGCCTTAAAACCGCAAAGGCATCTGAGGTCTGCAAAGCCTGCCTCGATAACGGTCTGCTCATACTTACCGCCAAGGAAAAACTCAGGTTTTTGCCGCCTCTTACCATAACATACGAAGAGATCGACAAGGGCATGAAGATCCTTGCAGATATATTGAAATGAACAACGGAGGTAAATGAAAATGAAACATCTGCTTAAAATGCTTGACCTTAGCAGGGAGGAGATAATTGATATCCTGAACCTTGCAGATCAGCTGAAATACGAAAACAAAAACGGCATAGAGCATCACCTGCTCAAAGGCAAAACTCTGGGAATGATCTTCCAGAAATCTTCCACCAGAACCAGGGTATCCTTTGAGACCGGTATGTACCAGCTTGGCGGACAGGCGCTTTTCCTCTCCAACAGAGACTTGCAGATCGGCAGGGGAGAGCCTGTTCAGGATACCGCTCGTGTGCTCTCACGCTATATCGACTGCATAATGATCCGTACCTTTGCCCAGAAAGAGGTGGAAGATCTGGCGAATTACGGCTCTATACCGGTGATAAACGGACTTACCGACTTCTGCCACCCTTGCCAGGTGCTTGCCGACCTTATGACCATCAGGGAATTTAAAGGCAGGTTTGACGGCTTGAAAATGTGTTATATCGGCGATGGAAACAACATGGCAAACTCCCTTATAGTGGGCGGACTTAAAGTCGGCATGGAAGTTTCAGTCGCCTGTCCCGAGGGCTACCGTCCCGACCCGCAGGTGCTTGAATTTGCCGCTCAGTACGGCGACAAGTTCTTCATGACGGACGTTCCCATCGAAGCCGCCAAGGACGCCGATGTGCTGTTTACCGATGTGTGGACTTCCATGGGCGAAGAAGCCGAGACCGAAAAGCGTAAACTGGCATTTAAGGGCTATCAGATAAACGACGAGATAATGGCTGCCGCAAAGGAGGACGCAATGGTCCAGCACTGCCTGCCTGCTCACCGTGAGGAAGAGATAACCGAAAAGGTGTTTGAAGCTCACGCCGATGAGATCTTCGAGGAAGCCGAAAACCGTCTCCACGCTCAGAAGGCGGTTATGGTAAAGGTCATGTCCGGCAAAGACGAATAATAAAAAAGTCCCCGTTATCGGGGACTTTTTCATATCAGTTACAGACCCAGCAGCCTTTCAGCATTTTTGTGAAAGATCATTTCTTTTTCCTCATCGGTGAGGCTGAGACTTTCAACAAGCTGAGCGTTGCTCTCGGACGACCCCCACGGACAGTCGCTTGCAAAAAGTATACGGTCTGCGCCGTGCTTTTTTATGATCTTCAGCATGAGTTCCGGCGAAATGTGTCCGGCAAGCATGGAAGTGTCAAAATACAGCTCTCCGTCCAGTCCGGCAAGATGTTCGTAAACGCTTTCCCACCGCAGGTTTCCGCCCAGATGGGCAAGCACCATTTTCATCTCAGGAACTGCCTTGTGTGCCCTGGCTGACATTTCCGGCATAACGTGTATGTAGTCCGGACTTATGCAGTCCCAGCCGGCATGGAATACCACGATAAGCCCCAATTCCGCACATTTTCTGTAAAGGGGATAGACCCGTTCTTCGTCTATCTCAAAGCCCTGATAGTCCGGGTGGAACTTGACCCCTTTCAGCCCCATAGCCTTTATCCGCTCAAGCTCCTCAAAAGCGTCCTCTGCGTCAGGGTGAACGCTTCCGAAAGCGATTATCCTGTCATTCTTGTTCTGCTCAAACGACCAGTCGTTTATAACTTTCTGCTGAGTGGGCTTGGTGGCAATGGGAAGCAGCACGAACTTGTCTATATTCCAGCGGTCCATGCAGTCCATAGTCTGGGAGATAAGCCCCCTTGTGTAAGGAGTAAAGCCTGAGACCGCCTCCAGCTTTGCTATTGCCTTTTCTGCGACCTTTTCATTAAATGCGTGAACGTGAAAATCAATTTTCATATGCGCATAAGTCCTTTCCTGAGTGTTACAGGGTAATTATAACAGGGGAGATGGGATTTCTCAGGTAGAAATTATGAAAATTTTTTAAATTCTTATGCCTGTTCTTGACAATAGAGCGTTTTAGTAGTATATTAATGTATGGCAACAACAAATTCTGAGAGGTTTTAAAGTATGACAACTATTGCATTTACCGCAGTCTTTACATACTTTTTTGGCTTGAGCTTTTATGGCTTCAGGTTTTTTTGGCGTGTGAAAAACGACTGCGAGAACAAAGCAAGATAGCTGTTACTTAAAATACGCTTGTAATGCTGTCCGCAGTCTGAAAAGGTCTGCGGACGTTTTTGTTGTTAAAAATATCGGGAGGAAAAGAAAATGATAATTATTCTCAGAGATTCAGCAAAGGACGAACAGGTAGATGAACTTATAGACAGGCTCAATAAGCTTGACGTTAAGGCAAACCTTGTGGAGGGAGTTCATCAGCGCATCATAACCCTTATCGGCGACACCACCAAGATAGATATGGATTCGGTGCAGGCTATGGAGATCGTTGAACAGGTAAAGCGTGTGCAGGAGCCTTATAAAAAGGCAAACAGACGTTTTCACCCGGACGATACGGTAATTGACGTTAAAGGCAGAAAATTAGGCGGCGGCACTCTCAATATCATCGCAGGACCTTGTTCTGTTGAAACGGAAGAACAGCTCATTACCACTGCGGTGGCAGTCAAGGAAGCAGGAGCGACAATGCTCCGTGGCGGTGCGTTCAAGCCCAGGACTTCTCCTTACGCATTCCAAGGTCTTGGTGCAGAGGGAATAAGACTTCTTATCGAGGCAAGAAAAATAACCGGACTTCCTATAGTTACTGAGATCATGGACCTGAAAGATATCGACCTTTTTGCCGATGTGGACGTTATCCAGGTGGGCGCAAGGAATATGCAGAACTTCACACTGCTCAAAGAACTTGGTCACTGCGATAAGCCTATACTTTTGAAAAGAGGTCTTTCCAGCACTCTTCAGGAACTGCTCATGTCCGCTGAGTATATCATGGCAGGCGGCAATGAAAAAGTTATCCTTTGCGAAAGAGGAATAAGGACTTTCGAGCCTAAGACAAGGAACACCCTTGATCTTTCTGCTGTTCCGCTGCTGAAATATCACTCTCATCTGCCTGTTGTGATCGACCCCAGCCACGCCACGGGAATTGCGGCGCTGGTAGAACCTATGTCTCTTGCGGCGGTGGCTTCCGGCTGCGATGCGCTGGAGATAGAAGTCCACAGAGACCCCAAGAACGCATGGAGCGACGGCGCACAGTCTCTGACTCCCGAGGCTTTCTCAAAGACCATGGAAAAGATCAAGGCTCTTGCGGAATTCTGCGGCAGACCAGTGGATAAGAACTGAACATATCGGGCGGGATAATACCGCCCGTTTGCTTTTTGAAAAAAGTATGATGTAGGTATCCGGCGAAGATATATTTTTGCGATATCCGTTGCGGAATTTAAAAAAATATGCTATAATTTGATTCGTCAGAAAGAAAGATCGTATTGGAGCGTTGGTAAAATGAAATTTTACTGTGAACTGAAAAAAGTCGTAGATGATTCGTATGATATTGAAATTGGCCGCTCTCTGACCGGCAGGCTCATAGAAGATATAAAAGCAGGTATTGCCGGAAAGGTGTCAAAATATGCGGTGGTGACCGATTCTGTAGTTGCAGGACTTTACGGTGAGAAGATCTGCAAAGCGGTCACAGACGCAGGTATGTTCGCAGACCTGTTCGTGATACCGGCAGGGGAAAAGTCCAAGACCAGAGAGATGAAAGAATTTTTAGAGGACTCTATGCTTGAAAAAGGCTGCCGCAGAGACTGCTGTGTTATCGCTGTGGGCGGTGGGGTAGTTACCGACCTGGCCGGATTTACTGCCGGAACTTTCGGCAGGGGAGTGCCGTTTATAAACTACGCTACCACGCTCCTTGCCGCAGCTGACGCTTCTATTGGCGGAAAGACCGCAGTGGATACTCCTCTTGCGACTAACCTTATAGGAATGTTCAACCAGCCTAAGAAAGTTTACATTGACATTGATACCTGGAAAACTCTCCCATCAGAACAGATATCCAGCGGTCTTGCCGAAACAATAAAGCACGGCTGCCTTGGGGACAGGGAACTGTTCGAGTACCTGGAGAGCAATGTTGAAAAAGTCTTTCAGACGGACAGGGAGACCTGTGAGTTTGTTGCGCAGAGAAACTGTTCAGTCAAATATAAGGTGATAATGCAAGACGAACGTGAAAGCGGTCTGAGGGAGATACTCAACCTTGGCCATACTGTGGGACGGGCAGTGGAAACGGTCTCCGACTATAAACTGCTTCACGGGGAGGCAG
>CANRLY010000112.1 GCA_947631585.1 uncultured Clostridia bacterium | reverse complement strand
GTCCGACGCTACTTCATATGAAACTTTGTCGGTGCTGTTCACGAAAACTCCGTACCCTCTTGAAGAAACGTAAAACGGCACTGACTTGTAAGACTGATCGCAGCAAGTACCGCCGTCAGCGTTCCAGATCTCCACATTAGAACCGTTCTTTGTAAAGGTGGTGAACTTTTCACCAAAGCCGTAAAAATACTCGCCCACGCTGGTGTCGAACTGTTCTCTTATGTAAGTCCTTTTCGGGTCGGCAGGATAGCTCCAGAAAGTATCGTCCGCCTGCACCTGAAGCCTTGCCTGCTGCTTGTATGCGCTCTCGAAAATAATTCCCGTTGAACGCCAGCCGCCGCCGGTGAGCTTCTTATCTTTATAATAGTACTGTACGCTCCATGTCTTTTTGGAGATCACCACTCTGGTGTCTCCGGAAGTGAGCACAGCCTCCTCGTCGTTTATCTCCACCTGCGGTTTGAAACTTCCCTTGTTCAGTTCAAAATGCGGTCCGTTGTCAACATAGCCCTTGTGGTGGGTGATGTTGACCCTGATGCAGTTTTCCATGTCGGAAGTGTAGGCTATCTCCAGGTTTGCGCTTCCCAGCATCATAGCCCTGTTGTAGACTACAAACGGCGTAGCAAGGACAAGTATCCCGTTTTCGATCTCAGTGATCTCAAACGCCTGATTGGCATAATTCACGTCATAGCCCCGTTGGTTCAGCCAGAATCCGTCGGCAAATTTCATATGTGTTACCTCCTGTTTTTAAAATTCCGGCAGACCTCCCATATTTCTTATATAAAAATATTATACGGTCACCCTGCCGGACAGTTCTTGTTTAATAATTTAATTTTATAACATTATGCACTGATTTGCAATATCAAAATACTGATTTTCTGCACAAAATGAAAGTAAACCCCCCAAAGAAAAATCAAACTTTTTGTGAATTGATATTTTTTCTCCCTGCAAACTTATGAATATCCCGAACTCACTCCCACTTGTCGCAAATGTCGTTGAGCCTGTCGGTAAGTCTGGCAAGGTCCTTGTTTGTTCTGCCCTTGCTTTTCCTGATAAGAGAAGAGAGCCTGTCAAGTGCGGCAAGCAGCCGTGAGTAAACGGTATTCTGTCGGGAGATATCCTTTTTCTTCTCCAGTTCCACCGGCGGCGCTTCAAGAATAAAGCTGTCCGCAAGCAGGTCAAATTCCGTTCCGCTGTAGGGAGCGTAAGCGTTCATGCCGTTTTCTTTAAGAAGCCCTGCAAAGCTGTCCGCAGACTCAGCCTCCCCATGAACTACAAACACCCTTTTCGGAGTTTTCAGCTCCTTAGCCCAGCGCAGCAGTCCGTCCCTGTCGGCATGACCCGACATTCCCGGCAGCTGCATCACCCGTGCATTTACCTGTACTTCCTCCCCGAACAGTTTTACCTTCTTTGCGCCCTCGATAAGATTTCTTCCCAAGGTCGCCGCCGCCTGATATCCCACAAACAGCACGGTATTTTCTTTCTTCCAGAGATTGTGTTTCAGATGGTGCTTTATCCTGCCGGCTTCGCACATTCCGCTGGCTGAGATTATCACCTTTCTCGAATCATCAAAATTTATCGCCTTTGACTCATCGCTTGTGACCGCCACGCACAGCCCCGGGAACTCCAGCGGATTTATCCCTTTGGAAACGTAACTTGCCGCTTCCTCGTCAAAACAGCTGCTGCGGTTCTCGTTGAATATCCTTGTGGCTTCGATGGCAAGAGGGCTGTCCACATAGACCTTGAAATCCGGCTGAGTTTTTACAAGCCCACGTTCCTTTATCTGCCTGATGAAGTATAACAGTTCCTGAGTCCTGCCTATTGCAAAGGAGGGTATTATCACGCTTCCGCCGCCGGCAAAAGTCTCCTCTATCACTTTGGCAAAAGCAGTCACATAATCTGACGGCTTGTCATGCACCCTGTCGCCGTAGGTGGACTCCATCACTGCGTAGTCCGCCTCCTGTATATAGGAAGGGTCTCTCAGCAGCGGCTGGTCGGTGTTGCCGATGTCCCCTGAAAAAACCAGCTTTCTGGTCTCGCCGTTTTCAGTGAGCCATACTTCTATCGAAGCCGAACCCAGCAGATGGCCGGCGTCGCTGAACCTTATCTCCACTCCGGGAAAGACTTCCTCCCTTTCCCCGTACCTGTGACCTCTCAGCTTGGAAATAGCCCCCTCAGCGTCCTTCATTGTATACAAAGGAATGTACTCGTCGTTTCCCGAACGCCTGCCTTTCCTGTTTCGCCATTCAGCTTCAAATTCCTGTATGTGCGCCGAATCACGGAGCATTACCGAGCAAAGCGAACAGGTGGCTTCCGTGGCGTGTATAGCCCCTTTGAACCCTCCTGCGTACAGCAGCGGCAGCAGTCCCGAATGGTCTATGTGCGCATGAGTGAGAAACACAGCGTCTATCTCCGCCGGACCGCAGGGAATCTGGGAATTTTCATATACGTCCGTACCCTGCTCCATTCCAAAGTCTACCAAAAGCTTCTTTCCGGCAGCCTCCAGATATGTGCAGCTTCCCGTCACCTCGTGGCAAGCCCCGATAAATTTCAACTTCATCTGCTTTCCCTCCTGTGTCAAATTTTCCGGAGCGCTGCGGCAGTTTCACCGCAGCTTCCCTACCTGTTTAAATTGTACCACATTTTGCACAAAACCGCAACAGCTTTTCCATATATTTTTGACGTTTCAGAAAATTCTTCGCTGTAATTTAATTACAATTATAATATATTATTTCAAGAAAAACCGCCTTTACTGCTTTTCCATAAAAAACTTTTTTAATTTTATTAATTTTTGTGTGATTTGTACTTGATTTTTTCCATAAAACGTGGTAGAATATAGGAGTTGTATTGCTGACGAACTCTGCATACATCATATTGCGATAAAGCAGACGGGCTTTACACCGGCGTTGGCCTGTTAAGGTTTATGACTTTACAGCGCCGTCCGGCAGGCTGACCTTTACTAAAAATATTATCTGCACTAAAGAAGCGTTATACCGCTTCTGTGTGCCTGACCCTGGAACTTTTCAGGGTATAAATGGGTTTTACGGGAGAGTGTTTACTTTGTATAAATATGTTATAAAAGGCGGAAACAGGCTGGAAGGCGAAATTTCAGTCAGCGGCGCAAAAAATGCGGCAGTGGCGATAGTTGCGGCAACTATACTGTGCGACGAGCCGTGCGTGCTGGAAAACGTCCCCGACATTTCAGATACCGCTATCTGCGCAAAGATACTCCGTGAGATGGGGGCGTCTATAAATTACACAAACAAGAATACCATTCAGATAGATACGAAAAATATAAAAAGTCCGGTAGTTCCCTATGAGCTTGCCAGGACTATGAGGGCTTCCAGCTACTTTCTGGGAACTCTGCTGGGAAGATTCCACGAAGCGTATGTTCCCATGCCGGGCGGCTGCGACCTGGGAGACCGCCCTATCGACCAGCATATAAAGGCGTTCAACTGCCTTGGTGCGACCGATGAGATAGTCAGCGGAACTGTCCACGTCAAGGCGGACGACCTTATCGGCTGCCAGATATACTTTGATATAAATACCGTCGGCGGAACGATAAACGCTATCTTCGCCGCAGTCAAGGCAAAAGGTCTTACTATTATAGAAAACGCCGCCAAAGAACCTCATATCGTCGATCTGGCTAACTTCCTCAACTCTATGGGCGCTGATATCAGGGGCGCAGGTACGGACGTTATCAAGGTAAGAGGCGTTGAAAGGCTCAAAGGCATAACCTACGCCATTATCCCCGACCAGATCGAAGCCGGCACCTATATGGTCGCCGCAGCCGCAACAAAAGGAAACGTCCTTATCAAAAACGTTATCCCCAAACATCTGGAATCCATCACCATCAACCTGCGTAAAATGGGGGTCAAGGTGGAGGAATTTGACGAAAGCGTAAGAGTCTCTGTGGACGGTCCTATCATGAAAACAAACGTCAAGACCATGCCCCACCCCGGCTTCCCAACAGATATGCAGCCTCAGCTGTCCACTCTGCTCACTATCGCAGAGGGTACAAGCATTGTGACCGACGATATTTTCGACAACCGTTTCAGATATGTGGCTGAACTGAGAAAAATGGGCGCTGAGATCACTGTCAAGGATAAAGTCGCTATCATACAGGGCGTAAAATGCCTTAAAGGCGCTCCGGTGAAAGCTACCGACCTGAGAGCCGGCGCTGCGCTGGTCATCGCAGGTCTGTGCGCAGAGGGCGTTACCGAGATAGACGATATCTACCACATCGAAAGAGGTTATGAGAGCATAGAAGAAAAGCTCTCCGCCGTGGGAGCAGACATAAAGAGAATGTACTTTCAGCCGAAAGAAACTATGGCTATCGGCGGCTGACAACTGACAGATAATATTTGATCTTAGGCGGATATGTTTTGTGTTCGCCTTTTGTTTTGCAAATTTGAAGAAAGGACGTATCAGATGGCAAGGATCTATCCGCTTTTTTCCTCCAGCAAGGGGAACGCCGTATTTGTCGGCTCTCCGGAAAACGGCATACTTATAGACGCAGGCGTCTGCTGCAAAAAACTCACCGACGGTCTGGAGGGAAACGGCATCTCCCCCAAAGCTGTCAGGGCGGTGTTCATCACCCACGAACATTCCGACCATATAAAAGGTCTGGCAGTCTTTACTAAAAAATACGGCGTGCCGGTTTTTGCAAAACGCCTCACTCTCGGCTATCTTGTGGAAAAAATGATGATCTGCGGCAGTTCAAAAGCCAACGAGATAGGCGACGCTCCGGTGGAAGCCGGCGGATTTCAGGTAACTTCCTTTGAGACCTCCCACGACTCCCTGCAAAGCTGCGGCTACCGTATCGAGACCCCGGACGGCAAAGTCTGCTGTATCTGCACCGACCTGGGCTACGTTTCGGATACCGTCCACGAAAACCTTGTGGGAAGCGACCTGGTGCTGCTGGAATCCAACTACGATAAGGAAATGCTCCGCAGCGGTCCTTACCCTTTCTACCTGAAACAGCGTATCGCCTCAAGCAGAGGTCACCTTTGCAACGACGACTCCGCCAGAGAGATAAGCCGCCTGGTGAAAAGCGGCACCGCCCAGGTGATACTCGGTCACCTGAGCCAGGAAAACAACACTCCCGATATCGCCGGAAATACGGTAATAAACGCCATGCCCGACCTTACATATAAAAAGGATTATCTGCTCAAAGTCGCCCCTGTGGAGACTCATGGGGAGGTGGCGGCATTTTGACAGCCGTGAACATCGTGTCCGTCGGGAAGCTCAAAGAGGACTACTGGAGGGCTGCTCAGAACGAGTATTCCAAACGCCTTTCCAACTGCTGCAAGCTGAAGATAGTCGAGCTGAACGAGTACAAAATTTCGGACGACCCCTCTCAGAAAGAGATACTTTCCGCACTGGAAAACGAAGCCGCCGGAATGGAGCAGTATCTTCAGATAAAAGGCAGCCGCAATGTCGCTCTTTGTATCGAGGGTAAAAAATTACCCAGTAAGGCTTTGGCGGAAATGTTTGAAAACTCCGGCATCAGCGGCTTTTCCACGGTGAATTTCTTCATCGGTTCTTCTTTCGGGCTTTCCGAAAAGATCAAAAACGCCTGCGACCTGAAACTCTCCATGTCGGACATGACCTTCCCCCACCAGCTGGCAAGGATAATGCTGCTGGAGCAGATATACCGCAGCTTCCAGATAATAAAAGGCACAAAATACCTGCGTTTTTTTGTGCAATAAATCAAATCTCCCTGAGAACCCTGAAAATTTTCATTATCTCAGCTTTTTCGGCAAGCCCTTGGGAAAACGCACTTGCGCTTCCTGCGCTGACCCCCATTTTCAGAGAATAAAGGTATTCGCCGCTTTCCAGCCACCCGGCAAGAAAACCTGCTACCATGGAGTCCCCCGCCCCCACTGAGTTCACCGGCTTTCCGGCAGGAGCAGCGCAAAAGTAAGTGTTTCCGTCCTCAGCCGCAAGGATAGCGCCCTTTTCCGCCATGGACACAAGCACGTTCCTTGCGCCCTTTTCCCTGAGCTTTACCGCATATTTCTCAGCATCTTTTGCAGAATTTATCTCCACCCCGAAAAGCTCCCCCAGTTCGCAGTGGTTGGGCTTTATGAGAAACGGTCTGTTCTCCAGCACGTCAAGCAGCGCTTCACCGGTGCAATCGACCAGCAGGTCTATTTTCTTTTGGGAAAGCCTGCCTGCTATCTCCCTGTAAATGCCGGCAGGCAGCGACTTGGGAACGCTCCCTGCAAGCAGCAGTTTGTCGCCGTCATTCAGCCTGTCCAGATTTTTGAAAAATTCCTGTAACTTCTCCTTTGGTATCTCAGGGCCAATGCCGTTCACCTCGGTCTCCGAATCTGTCC
>CANRLY010000111.1 GCA_947631585.1 uncultured Clostridia bacterium | reverse complement strand
CAGCAGAGACAGCTTTGAGACAAGGCTGCTTCTTTCCAGTCTTATCTCTGTTATAACCGCCCGAAACGCCATGCGGCTGGATTCAGACAGGCTTTTTGTAGAAGCGTTCGAGCAGGATAACGGTTGCATAATCTATATATCGTCTCTTCCGGCAAAAGCTGCCAGGATAAACGCTTCCGACCTGAAAGCCGCCGGTTCAGTCCTTACCATAGAAGCAAAAGACCCCCGAAAGCTGCAAGGAATAATTCCTGAGCTGTTCGGGGGGTATTCGGACATAATAAAAAGCAGCCGCCTTTACACCAGCGGCGGAGCTTACCGCCTGGTACTGGAGGCGTACAAAAAATACGACAAGCGTTTTATGAAGTTCTCTCAGGAACATTCAGTGGGCATTTGCACAGACAGCATTTCCGCTTCGGTCACCGCCGAACACTGGAACTGTCTTTTGCCTGAAAACGCAGTGGAAGTCCTGAATGAAAAGCTCACCTCAGACGGCTGACCGCAGCTTTCATATCCTCAGAACCGAAAAGGTATGTACCGGCGACCAGCACATCTGCGCCGGCGTTTTTGACTATTTCAGCCGTTTGCGGATTTATCCCTCCGTCCACCTGGATATGCGCTGAAAGACTGCGGCGTTCCAGTTCTTCTCTGATCTCGGATATCTTTCCTACAGTTTCCGGAATAAATTCCTGTCCGCCAAAGCCGGGTTCAACGGTCATGACCAGTATCATATCGGCGTGTTCCAGGTAAGGGAACACCGCTTCCGCCGGAGTATGAGGTCTTATGGCTATACCTGCGCCGGCATTGCAGTTTCTTATAAGGTCAAGAGTTCCCACAGGGTCTTTTGAAGCCTCCAGATGAAAGCACACCCGATCAGCCCCCAGACTTACGAATCTTTCCACATACTTTTCGGGAGAATTTATCATAAGGTGAACGTCAATAGGCATATCTGTCGCCTTGTTCAGGGAATACAGCACCGGCAGCCCGAAACTGATATTATCAACGAAATTTCCGTCCATGACATCGTAGTGCAGCCAGTCAACACCGGCAAGCCTTGCTCTTTCAGCCTCTTCTCCCAGTCTGGCAAGGTCGCACCCCAGCAGCGACGCAGAAATGATACTACTCAAGCAGCAACTTCCTTTTCTAATAAGACTAAGCGCAGCGCAGTATTCAGCCGCTGCGTTTTGTTTTCCGATTATTATTATATACTTATTCTTTCGTTTCGTCAAGAGCGTAAAGAGCCTGGCTAAATGCAAAAACAATACCGTCTGTCCGTTTTGGGCAGGCGGTATGCTTGTTTTGAAATTTCAAACCGTGTAAAGCTGTTTTGCTTGACAACTTATTCTTCAACTACCTCAGCTTCGGGAGCGTTCTTCTTAATGCTCTCGATACCGTTCATGCAGCTGGCTTTGGACTTGTATCCTTCGCCGGTAGCGATGATCTCGCCGTTTCTGGCTTTGAGCCTGAACCGATATTCGCCTTTCTTGTCAAGATAAACTTCAAATTTCGGGTGCTTTACAGTCTCGTAGCCCTCGACAGTCTGGTCCTCGATGCCGCCCTCGCAGCATTTTCTGACGCTCTCGATACCGTTCTTGCAGGCGTCGTCAGACTTGTACACCTCGCTGGTGGCGATAACTTCGCCGTTTCCAGCCTTGAGGTCAAACTTAACTCCGGTAGCGGTGGTCTTGATAACGAATTTTCCCATTTTCAGTTCCTCCTTGATTTTATTTTGGCGGAGCAAGCCCCAAAATTTTGGCGAGGCACGCCCCGAATTGGATACTTCGGTCAGAATATCCTAAAAAGTGTCAAGCATTGAGCTTTTCCTTTATAAAATTTATTATATCACCAAAATATCTCAAAGTCAAGGGTATTATTTTGTGAAATATGACAAAGACGAATTTTGATGAGTTCTGCTGTTGTGATTGACTTTTTTATATTATTATAGTATAATTACTGTGTATAACAATGTTCGGTGAAGCGACCGTGCATTATCTGTGAGGAGAACGAATGTTTAATGAAAAAGCGTCTGAGTAATTTATTGTTTGCGCTGGCAATGTTTATAGTTGCGGCGATCGTTATAGTTATAGTTGTATATTACTTTAATTTCATTTCACGCAGGATCTATGAGGACAGCACCAAGCACGTTGAAGAGATCTACGTTCAGGTGAACAATTCTTTCGGCGCATTTGTTGAAAGGAACTGGGGACTTCTGAAAAGCTGGGACGTTTACATAGACAACGAGGACGATGGCAAGATAAGCAGTTTTATCAACGGCGAAAAGAACGACTGGGGTTTCACGGAGTTTTACTTTCTCTCGTCTGATTCCTGCATGACGCTGGACGGCAGCGTGGAGGAGCTTGATCTTGGCGACGGATACAAGATGTTGTCCCAGGAGAAAAAGCCGCTTTTCACCGGAGTGGAGCTTTCAGGTCAGGACGTGACGATGTTTGCAGTTCCGGCGGACAAAGGCAGTTATAACGGCTTTGAATACGATTCGCTGGCAGTCTGCTACACAAACGACGACATAGCCGCTTCCCTGAACGTTGACGCCTTTGGCGGTCAGGCGAAATGCTTCATTCTGAGCAAGGACGGCAGCGTACTTATCTCCACCCAGCCGGGGGCAAATGTTTACGCCAACTATCTGGTTTATCTTAAAGCGGTGTCTGACCTGAGCGAATCTCAGATGGCAAACCTCAGGAGCGACTGGGACAATAACAAGTCGGGACTGCTGCAATGCACCATAGGCGGCGAGAGCCAGTGCATACTTTATCAGCCGGTGGGGTATCAGGATTACATACTTCTTAGCGTTGTGCCGCAAAATGTGGTGAGCGCAGGTTTTCTTTCGATCCAGAAAACCACGGTCTACGTTCTGATAACCATATTCTTGCTGATCGGTGCGGCGGTAATAACTTTCCTCATCAGGCGCAACCACAGGCTCTCGGTGAAAAGCGAGACCGAACTGCAATACCGTGAGCTGATGTTCGGGGTGCTTTCAAACAACGTAGACGACATTTTTATTATGCTTGACCACGACAACCAGCAGGTGGATTACATAAGCCCCAATATAGAAAGGCTTCTTGGAATACCGGTCGAGGAAGCCAGGAAAGATATCCGGGTCATGAAAAAATGCGCTGTCAACTTCGATGTGGTGATACCAAAGGAGGTACTCAATACCATTCCCCTTAACGGCAACAAATACTGGGAATGTGAGTATATGCACCAGAATACCGGCGAACGCCGCTGGTACAGAATGACAGTTTACAATATGAGCATACAGGACGTGTCGAAGTATATTATCGTGCTGTCGGACAGAACTCAGGACCAGCAGCTGAACCAGAAGCTCCAGGAAGCTTTGAACGCCGCAAGGAGCGCAAACGAAGCAAAGAGCAACTTTCTGTCAAATATGTCTCACGACATTCGCACGCCGATGAACGCTATAGTCGGATTTGCAACGCTGCTGGAGAATAATGCGGATCAGCCCGACAAGGTGAAAGAGTACACCCACAAGATAACCGCTTCCAGCCATCACCTGCTCAGTCTGATAAACGATGTTCTGGATATGAGCAAGATAGAAAGCGGAAAGACTTCTCTGAATGTTGACAGGTTCAGTCTGCCGGAACTGATGGAGGAACTGAACATTATCCTTATGCCGCAGGCGAAAGCCAAGAAGCAGACTTTCAAGATACACGTTCAGGGTGCTTCGCCGGAGCAGATGATAGGCGACAAGCTGAGACTCAATCAGATACTTATAAATCTTCTTTCAAACGCAATCAAGTATACGCCGGTAGGAGGAAATATCGACTTTACCGTCAGCGAGATACCGCAGCAGTCTCAGCAACAGTATGTGAAGCTGAAATTTGTGGTGAAGGATAACGGCATAGGAATGAGCGAGGAGTTCCAGAAGAATATTTTTGCTCCTTTCAGCAGAGAGATAAGCTCCGTTACCAACAAGATACAGGGTACAGGTCTGGGAATGGCTATCACCAAGAATCTGGTAGACCTGATGGGCGGTATAATCACTTTGGAAAGCGCACCCGGAAAGGGAAGTACCTTTACAGTGGAATTGACTTTCGTTATCCCCGAACCGGAAGAAGCGGATATGTGGTTCAAGCATGAAGTGAAGCGTGTTCTGGTGGCTGATGATGAGGAAGAGATCTGCCTCGATATAAAGGAACTGATGAAAGACACCGGCGTGAACGTATCTTCCGTGAATGACGGGGAGTCGGCGGTGAAAGAGGCTGTCAGGGCGCATGATGCCGGAGAGGACTACGACGTTATACTTCTTGACTGGAAAATGCCGGTCATGGACGGCGTTGCAACTGCAAGGCTTATCCGTGAACGGATAGGAAAAGATATCCCCATACTGGTGCTTACTTCCCACGACTGGGAGGAAATAGAGACGGAGGCTCGTCAGGCGGGAATAGACGCATTTATGTCAAAGCCGTTCTTTGTGTCGTCTTTCTGGCAGACTATAAAGCCGCTGTTCAGCAAGCCCGAAGAGGAAGAAACGGTAACTCCTGCCGTACCGGCAACGGAGACTGTTCTGAACGGAAAACTGTTCCTTGTGGCGGAAGATAACGAACTGAACGCTGAAATACTCACAGAGATGATGGGTATGCACGGCGCAAGCTGCGAACTGGCGGTGAACGGTCAGGAGGCAGTGGATATGTTCCTCAGGTCGGAAGCAGGGCATTACGACATGATACTGATGGACGTTCAGATGCCGATTATGAACGGCTACGAGGCAACAAGAAAAATTAGGTCAAGTTCCCACCCGGAAGCAAAGACGATACCAATTGCGGCAATGACTGCCAATACTTTCGCAGAGGACGTGAGAAACGCCCTGGATGCAGGAATGAACGGTCATCTTGCCAAGCCTATAGATATGAATGCAGTTATACAAATGGTTGATAAGCTTTTGAACCAGAATGATCCGTACAAAAAGTGACTTTTTAGACCGAAGGAGGACGATGATGAAGAAAAAACATATTATCACCGCATTGCTGCTGTCTTTCAGCCTGACGCTTTCTGCCTGCAACGGAAAAACCGACAGATCTTCTTCCAAAGAAGAGGAAAAAGTTCCAGCCGGAAAAACTATCAGCCTGATGGGCAAGAAAAGCGACCTTGCCAAAAGCTACATGACCAGCATTTTCGATCAGTATGAACAAGCCACAGGAAACAAACTGGAGATCATCGCTTACGATGACATAGATTATGAGACGGAAGCGCAAAAGAAATTTGCAAAAGGCGAAGTGCCGGATATTTTCCTGCATTTTAATAATGCCGAACTGAAAAGGTTCGATGTTGCTGCAAATTTCCGCACCCTGAACGACCAGAGCTGGGTCTCTGACCTGACGGACAGCGCAAAGGCGTACTGCCTGAACAGCGACGGCGACCTGCTGGGTCTCCCTTACTGGGAAAGCTCAGTGTCCGGATGCTATTACAACAAGCGCATAATGGACGAACTGGGTCTGAAAGCCGCCACCGACCAGGCGGAGTTCAACGCTCTTTGCAAGGTGCTGATGGAAGCAGGATACGTCCCCATCTGCTGGCCTGCCGACGGCTGCTCCTGGATGCTGCAATTCGGGCTTGACCCTATTTTTGCCGACGATCCTGAGCTTTTGGAAAAACTTAACAGGAATGAGATCACATACGCAGATATACCGGCGGTAGCGGATATGCTCAGTTGGATATCCAACGCTGCCGACAGCGGCTGGTTTGGGGAGGATTATATGTCCACCGACTGGGACGCCATCGGCAAGAAGATGAGTTCCGGCGATGCGGTCATGACCTTCATCTGGGACACGTGGTTCTACACCGACCTGCCAAGGGATAATACCTATTCTCTTTACGACTTCGGGCTGATGCCGGTCTTTGTGAACACCGCCGATGACGGAACTTACGAGGGCGGCAACCTCAACATGATGATGGTGAACAAAAACGGAAAGAATGTTGACGAAGCCCTGGCTTTTCTTGAGTTCTGCGCCACTTCTGAGAACTATAACAAGGCGTTTGACGGCATTTCAACCGTCAGCTGCTTTAAAGGTCAGAACACCAACGTTCAGTCGCATATGGTCACAGAAGAAAGCGAGTCTATCCAGGCGCACGAGCGTGTTTCCACCGCTTCCACAAGAATAATCGGTTACAGCGGCGATGATATGGTCATGGCTGTGAACAAGCTGCTGAACAAGGAAGTTGACGTAGACGGCTGCATAAAGCTTATGGACGAGCTGAGAATGGATTCGGCTAAGCTCCAGGGGGCTGAAGGATTCTGAATAAGGTGGAAAAGCAATGGATAAGATATTCAGGCTGAAAGAAAACAACACCACAGTACGAACGGAGA
>CANRLY010000110.1 GCA_947631585.1 uncultured Clostridia bacterium | reverse complement strand
CTGCCTTGTCATGAAGCCCAGAACTTATATGAACAACAGCGGCGAAGCGGTGGCGCAGGCAATGAGTTTTTACAAGATACCGCCGGAAAACCTGCTGGTGATCTGCGACGATATCTCCCTTGAACCGTCCCATATCCGTATTCGCCGAAAGGGAACTCACGGCGGACATAACGGTTTAAAAAGCATTATCCAGCTGTGCGGCAGCGAAAATTTCCCCAGGATAAAAATAGGCGTTGGCAAAAAGCCCCACCCGGACTACGATCTTGCCGACTGGGTGCTGTCACGCTTTACCGATAAGGAAATGGAACTTATGTCTCAGGCGTTCGCTAAGGCTTGTCAGGCGGTGGAACTTATAGTTGCCGGCGATATAGATAAAGCCATGAATCTTTACAATTCCTAACAGCAGAAAGGTCAGCTATGATTAATAGTATTATTTACGAAATATATAAAAAAATATCATTTTACCAGGAACTTGAAAACGCAGTTATCGGGGGATATACTCCCGTTTCGCTCACCGGTGTGTCAAATATCCATAAGGCTCACGCAGTTCTGGGTCTGTCGGAGATGTCAAAAATACTGGTCATGTGCGACGACGAGGTGTCTGCCCGCAGACTTTGCGGCGATATAAACCAGCTTGCAGGCGAGGAACGCTGCTGCTTTTATCCTGCCAAGGACTATAACTTCACGCTTTCTGACGTCTCTTCCGGGGAATATGAACATATGCGTATCGAGGCTCTCAGCCGGATAATGACAGGGGAGTGCCGCATAATGACCGCTTCCGCCGAAGCTTGCTTGCAGGGAACTGTTTCTCCGGAAGTGTTGGAAAAGTACACTATCAGCCTTAGCCAGGGGCAGGAGATCTCTGTTAGTCAGCTGTCGGAAAAACTTCTTGCCGGCGGATATGTCAAAGCGGAACAGGTGGAAGGTCAGGCTCAGTTTTCGGTGAGAGGTTCTATCGTGGATATCTTTCCGGTGCAGTCTAAACTTCCGGTAAGAATAGAACTCTGGGGGGACGAGATAGACCAGATCTCTTATTTTGAAACCGAGTCTCAGCGCCGAACCGAAAAGACCGAAACTGTTATAGTCAGACCGGCGGCGGAGGTGATTTTTTCGTCTGCCGACGAACTTGTCGGGCTGATAAAAGGCGTTTATTCCAGGGTAAGAGGCAAAAAGACCGATAAGATCCGTGAAAACCTGGATAAAGATGTGGAACTTCTGGAGTCGGGCATAAGCCCAGGCTCTATGGATAAATATTACCGCCTTGCCTACCCGGAGACCGTTTCGGTGTTCGATTATTTTCAAAACGCCGTGACTGTCATCTCCGAGTACCATAACTGCTTTGAAAGAGCAAAAGGCGTGCTTGGTCAGCTGGCGGAAGATCTGAAGATACACTACGAGGAAGGACTGATGTTTAAGGCGCTGGACGGATTTTATTTCGACTTTCCGCAGCTTCTCCAAAAGGCTGAAAAAGGTCCGCTGGTGCTGCTGGATTCCTTTATGAGGGGAACAGGGGAGATACGCCTGAAAAAGCTGATAAACGCCACCTGTATCCAGACTTCCGGCTGGGGCGGTAATATCCGCCACCTTGCCGAGGAACTGTCCTCTTACGTCAGACAGAAATACTGCGTAATGCTTTTTGCAGGAAACGAAAAGACCGTCCCCACTATCGTAAGCGACCTGAACGACGAGGGAGTCAAAGCGCAAATGTACTCTCAGTCATGCCGGCTGCTGCCTGGGGCTGTCTATGTGAGAACAGGGAGCATTTCCGGCGGTTTTGACTACCCGGAGGTCAAATGCGCCCTTATCAGCCAGATAAAGGCGTCAGAACCCAAAAAGCGCAGGATCCCTAAAAGAAAAAAGAGCGAGGAGATACGCAGCCTTGCGGATATAAGCCCAGGAGACCTTGTTGTCCACGTTATGTATGGGATAGGACGGTTTTCGGGCATCACCAAAATGGAGGACCACGGCGTGCTCCGTGACTATATAACTATAAATTACGCAGGCTCTGACGTGCTGTATGTGCCGGTGACCCAGCTTGACCTTATTTCCAGCTATATCGGCGCAAAAGACGACACTTCCGTCAAGCTCAACAAACTTAATTCCATCGACTGGCAAAAGACTAAGAAAAAAGTCAGGTCTGCCGTGAGCGATATGGCAGACGAACTTATCAGCCTTTACGCACAGCGACAGATGGCGGAAGGCTACGCATTTTCGCCGGATAACGACTGGCAGCTGGACTTTGAAGAACGCTTTGAGTATCAGGAGACTGACGACCAGCTCAGGGCAGTGTCTGAGATAAAGAACGATATGGAAAGACCGACCCCCATGGATAGGCTGCTTTGCGGAGACGTGGGATTTGGCAAAACGGAAGTTGCGTTTCGGGCGGCGTTTAAATGTATGCTGGATTCAAAACAATGCGCAATACTCGTTCCCACTACAGTGCTTGCCTGGCAGCATTACCAGACGGCAATACAGCGGTTCGAGCATTTTCCAATAAAGGTGGAACTTCTCTCACGATTCAGAACGCCTGCCCAGCAGAAAAAAATACTCCGCCAGCTGGCAAACGGTCAGATAGACCTTATCATAGGAACACACAGGCTGGTGCAGAACGATGTGAAATTCAAAGACTTGGGACTTGTCATAATTGACGAGGAACAGCGTTTCGGCGTTGCCCATAAGGAAAAGTTCAAGGAAATGTTCAGCGGAATAGACGTGCTGACCCTTTCGGCAACTCCTATCCCTCGTACCCTCAATATGGCGATGAGCGGTATAAGGGATATGTCCGTCATAGAAGAACCTCCCCAGGACAGATATCCGGTGCAGACCTATGTTATCGAACATAATGATGCCGTTCTGGCTCAGGCGATAAATAAGGAACTGCGCCGCGGCGGTCAGGTGTATTATATCCATAACCGTGTGGAAACTATCGAGATGTCGGCGGCAAAACTTAGACAGATGATACCCAACGCCAGACTGGGAGTCGCTCATGGTCAGATGCCGGAAAACGAACTTTCTGAGATCTGGCGGCAACTAATCGACAGGGAAATAGATATCCTTGTCTGTACAACTATTATCGAGACCGGCGTGGACGTTCCCAACGTCAACACTCTCATCATAGAGGACGCCGACCGCCTGGGACTTTCTCAGCTTTATCAGCTCAGGGGAAGAGTGGGACGGTCTAACCGCCGGGCGTTCGCTTACTTCACATTCCGACGGGGAAAGGTCATCTCAGAGGTCGCCGCAAAACGCCTTAACGCTATCCGTGAGTTCACAAGGTTCGGCTCAGGCTTCAGGATAGCCCTCCGTGACCTGGAAATAAGAGGGGCAGGCTCTGTGCTGAGCGCAAAACAGCATGGCCATATGGAAGCTGTGGGCTATGATATGTACCTGCGGCTGCTCAACGAGGCTATCGCCGAAAAGAAAGGCGAGCCGCTGCCAAAAAGCTCCGAGGACTGCCTGGTGGATATCTCAATAGACGCCTATATCCCCGAAAATTATATCGAGAGCCTTGCCCAGCGGATAGATTGCTACCGTAAGATAGCTTCTATCGAGACGGAAGAGGATTCGCTTGACGTGATAGACGAACTTATCGACCGCTACGGCGACCCGCCTAAAGCTGTTTCCGGCTTGGTGAAAGTCGCCCTGCTCAGAAATTCCGCCTCCGCAATGGGTATCACAGAGATCAGCCAGCGGCAGGATAACGTGCTTTTCTACGTCAACTCCCCAACAGTGGAACAGCTCCAGGCGCTTATGGCAAAATATAAGGAACGTGTGAGATTTTTCGATACCGGAAAGCCGTATTTTTCAGTAAAGCTGGAAAAAGGTCAGAAGTCTCTGGACCTGATGAACGAGACGGTTACACTGCTCAGACAGGCATGACCGCCGGATAATTGCTCAGTTGTGCAAAATGCACGAAATTTCATATGCAAAATTGTGCAAAATAAATTGTAAAAATTATCTGAAAAGCTATAGTAATTTTTGAAAAAATCTGATATAATATTTACAAGTCCGTGCGGCTTGTCTTGGTTGTCCTCTGTGGAAAGCCAGAGCCTGACGGAATTAGAAATTTGTTTGGAGGTAGATACCAATGGCAAAGAAATATTGTTACCTTTTCTCTGAAGGTAACGCCAACATGAGAGAGCTTCTCGGCGGTAAAGGCGCTAACCTTGCCGAGATGACCGGTATGGGTCTCCCTGTTCCTCAGGGCTTTACCATCTCTACAGAGGCTTGCACTCAGTATTATGAAGATGGAAGAGAGATCAATCCTGAGATCATGGCTGAGATCAACGAGTACATTGTTAAAATGGAGGAGATCACCGGCAAGAAGTTCGGAGATAAGGAGAACCCTCTTCTCGTTTCCGTTCGTTCAGGAGCAAGAGCTTCCATGCCCGGAATGATGGATACTATCCTTAACCTCGGTCTTAACGAGGACGTTGTTAATGTTATCGCTGAAAAGTCCAATAACCCCAGATGGGCTTGGGACTGCTACAGAAGATTCATTCAGATGTATTCCGACGTTGTTATGGAAGTCGGCAAGAAATACTTTGAAGAGCTTATCGACGAGATGAAAGCTAAGAAGGGCGTAACTCAGGACGTTGAGCTTACCGCTGACGACCTTAAAGAACTTGCCGGACAGTTCAAGGCTGAGTATAAGGAAAAGATCGGGGTAGATTTCCCTGACGATCCTAAGGAACAGCTGATGGGCGCTATCAAGGCAGTGTTCCGTTCTTGGGATAACCCCAGAGCTAACGTTTACAGACGTGACAACGATATCCCTTATTCTTGGGGAACTGCCGTAAACGTACAGTCTATGGCGTTCGGTAACATGGGCGACGACTGCGGAACCGGCGTTGCGTTCACTCGTGACCCTGCTACCGGCGAAAAGAAGCTGATGGGCGAATTCCTTACCAACGCACAGGGCGAGGACGTTGTTGCCGGCGTTCGTACTCCTATGCCTATCGCTCAGATGGCTGAGAAGTTCCCGCAGGCTTTTGCTGATTTCCAGAAAGTTTGCGCAACTCTTGAAAGCCACTACAGAGATATGCAGGATATGGAATTTACCGTTGAACACGGAAAACTCTATATGCTCCAGACAAGAAACGGTAAGAGAACTGCTAAGGCTGCACTCAAGATCGCCTGCGACCTCGTTGACGAGGGCATGAGAACTGAGGAAGAAGCAGTTGCTATGATCGACCCCAGAAACCTGGACACTCTGCTGCACCCGCAGTTCGACGCTGCTGCTCTTAAAGCTGCAACTCCTATCGGAAAGGGACTTGGCGCATCTCCAGGAGCTGCCTGCGGTAAGATCGTATTTACCGCCGACGATGCCGAGACCTGGGCTGCTAAGGGCGAAAAGGTAGTTCTTGTTCGTCTGGAAACTTCTCCTGAGGATATCACCGGAATGAAGTCCTCTCAGGGTATCCTGACAGTAAGAGGCGGTATGACTTCTCACGCTGCCGTTGTTGCCCGTGGTATGGGTACTTGCTGCGTTTCCGGCTGCTCTGATATAAAGATGGACGAGGCTAACAAGAAGTTTGAACTTGCCGGAAAGACATTTACCGAGGGCGACTATATTTCTATAGACGGTTCTACCGGTAATATCTATGACGGTATCATTCCTACTGTTGACGCTACCATAGCCGGTGAATTCGGAAGGATCATGGCTTGGGCTGATAAGTACAGAGTTCTGAAAGTAAGAACTAACGCTGATACTCCTGCCGACGCTAAGAAAGCTAGAGAACTTGGCGCAGAGGGAATCGGACTTTGCCGTACTGAGCATATGTTCTTTGACCCTGACAGGATCGCAGCATTCAGAGAGATGATCTGCTCCGATACCGTTGAGGAAAGAGAAGCTGCTCTGGCTAAGATCGAGCCTATGCAGCAGAGCGACTTCGAGGCTCTCTATGAAGCTCTCGAGGGCTGCCCCGTAACTATCAGATTCCTCGATCCTCCTCTCCACGAATTCGTTCCTACAGAAGAGGCTGATATCGAGGCTCTCGCTAAGGCTCAGGGCAAATCTGTTGACACTATCAAGAATATAATTGCATCGCTCCATGAGTTCAACCCGATGATGGGTCACCGTGGATGCCGTCTTGCAGTTACTTATCCCGAGATCGCCAAGATGCAGACAAGGGCTGTTATCAAGGCTGCGATCAATGTTAAGAAGGCTCACCCCGATTGGTCTGTTGAACCTGAGATCATGATCCCGCTGGTAGGCGATGTTAAGGAACTTAAATATGTTAAGAAGATCGTTGTTGAGACCGCTGACGCTGTTATTGCTGAGGCTGGAAGCGACCTGAAGTATGAAGTTGGTACAATGATCGAGATTCCGAGAGCTGCTCTTACAGCCGACGAGATCGCTACAAACGCTGACTTCTT